>DAOSWV010000046.1 GCA_035380125.1 Oscillospiraceae bacterium | reverse complement strand
ACGCTCATCCGGACATAGCTGCCCGAAAACCGTACTTCGCCGGAAGTCGTGTCCATATCCACCGTTTCCGCCGTAATGTCGGATGCATCAATGCGTCCCGAGACGCCGTTGCAATTCATATCGTCAACCGTAAGCCCCGATACGGTCAGTGACGCCGAAGCGCTTGAGAAGTCAAAACCACTCATATTCGCCGCCAATGCAGCCGGAATCTTTACATCAATCGCCTTCACCGGCAAATCGCTTGGTGCGGCGGTGGAGCAGTATTGAATATACAGCACACCATTCTCCACACCGTACCGAAGCGCCAAATCCTGTGTCAAAACATCGGATGAACTCTCTGTAAAAGTAACTTCCGCGCCGTCATAAACACTAACCGTCGCACTGCCGGCGATCCATTTCAATTCGATGCCCGAAAGCCCGTCTGCGCTCACTGTGTAAGTCCCGTTCTCAGTATACGTGTTATCCCAGGACTTATAACCTGCGATATTCGTGGTTCCGACATTGATATTCCACGGGAGATTGAACGACTTTTCGTCCCAAAAATTTTCGACGCGTGCGCCAAACGCCACGGCCAAACTGAAGATCAGAATTCCCGCCATCAGCAGAGAACCCGCGACAATCAGCGTTGTCTTCAATGCTTTACTCATTTTTTATAACCTGCCTTTCAATTCATTAGTATATTGTAAATTAACAATCTCATGCCTTTTTCCGGATAAACAGTGTCTTGATGCCTCTGGCAATCAACACCGTCAGTTTTGCAAGTCCCTTCGCGGTGTACATCGCACCGAGGAACGCGAGAATCGAAAGCCCCGCCAGCGCGACGCCCGAACCGAGTACCATCAGCGCCAGCAACGGATTGTGGAACATATTCCAAATCCCACCCACGATCAGCGCCAGTCCGCTTGCTGCAATAGCGAATACCACCGCGAACAGCACCACGACCACCGACCAGATCACGACGTAAATGGAGAGTACCACCGCAAAAATAGCCATCAAAATCGGAAACCAGACCGGAAAACCCAGCACCAATAAAATGATGTTCAGCGCCGTCCATCCGCCTCTGGGCCTGACTCTGGATTTGACCAGCGTCTGCAGCGGCTGTTCCCTCAAAATATCTTCGGCGATCTTCGAGATATCTCCGAGTTTGTCAACCGCAGCGGCCTCATCCATTCCGTCTTCGGTCATGTCGTCAATCAGTTCCGCATAATAGGCGAGTCGTTTTCCGATCTCGTCCGGCGGCAGCTGCGACAGCCGGCTCTTCAAATCGTCTAAAAATTCACGTTTCGTCATAGTTCAGATCATTCCTTTCCCACTCTGATATATTCCACCATCGATTCAATCTCCGGCCAGTCGCGCAAAAATTCCGTGATCGCGGCATGTCCCCTGTCGGTGATCCGATAAAATTTGCGCAGACGGCCGTTGTGTTCGACGGAGTAGACCGTGAGGTCCCCGGCGGCTTCCAGCCGGCGCAAAATGGGATAAAGCGTCGATTCGGTGAGTTCGATATAGCCGGAAAGGTCCTTGATGATCTTATACCCATAGGAATCCTCGCGGGAGACGGCGGACAATACCCCGACCTCCAAAATACCTCGTTTGAGTTGCGGGTCAAGCACATCAATACCCCCTTTCGCATAATACTATACATGGCATAGTACTATTTGTCAAGAGGTATTTGAGAAATTTTTAAAAATTTTTTTGCACCCTAAAATTCATTTAATAATTATTGTATCCAAAATCTTTTTACTCTTTCGCCGCTCTCGTTGGTGATTGTATTTTCATAAACAGCACCGCAGGCACGCATCGTGTTTTCCGAGCCGATATTATCCTCGGCACAAGTCAGCAAAACATCGTGGACGCCCGACTCGGCCAATTTTCCCAACGCAAGTCGCAGCATTTTTTTGGCATAACCCTTTCTGCGTTCCGAAGGGCGAACACCGTATCCCACATAACCCCCGTCCAGAAAAAATTTATCATCAAGATGTGTCCGTATCGTCACCGCGCCCAGAAGCCGACCGTCTGTCCGTACCGCAAAATAGAGCGTTTGCGGAACCGCACCCTCCGGGCAGGACTCTTCAAAACGATCTTCATTCATCCAGCGCAGCCATGTTTCATAAGGCGCACCGTTATTTCGAAGCGCAGCCGGATTCAACCGGCTGCCGAATGCCAGCCACTCCCGCATCATATCCTCATACTGTTCCCGGAATGACAAATCGGGTAAAACCAAGCAAATATCTTCCCGGTTTGTTGTATGTTCTTGCATAATTACTCCTTATCTCTGACAGCTGTTATCATTATAGTCAAAATCATATAAAACACAATGGGCTGGCAATTCCCGCATTACCATGTTATAATCATTTACAGCGAAACCAAAACCGTCATCAGGTGCAAAAAATATGGAACTTAAAATTTTCGAAAAGGGCTTTAATTATTCGCAGGACGGCGCGGGAAACCGGCTGGTCTACCATCTGCAGGGCTGCAACATGCGCTGCCCGTGGTGCGCCAATCCCGAGGGCATGTCCCAAACGCCGCCGCTGTTTGTCAGCGAAAATCGGCTGATCGATTCGGTCTGCCCGTACGGCGCCGTTCACGATCGCCGCCTCGACCGTTCCGTCTGCAAAGCCTGTTCCGACCGCCCTTGCGTCACTGTGAACCGCAATCAGGGCATCACCTGCAAATGCCAAACCCCCGAACTCGATGAAGTCCTCGCCGAAGTCAAAAAAAGCGCCCCGATGTTTTTCGACGGCGGCGGCGTGACCCTGACCGGCGGCGAACC
>DAOSWV010000045.1 GCA_035380125.1 Oscillospiraceae bacterium | reverse complement strand
CGCTACTCTTTTTTTCCTCCTCCCTTTTGTAACACATCAATTGTAATCCTACAGGTTTTGCGGAATTTTGGAAATAGTTGTTTTTCTTAATTTTCGAATATCATAAATTTTTCAAGCGAAACAATACGGCGGTAAGTGCGCTTAAAATCGTTGTGTTGTCTATGATAAAATTACCGAATTGCGCAGAGATGAAAAAGGGAAGGTTGATTCCCAAAAAACTGTTGAAAACGAAGAGCAGAAACAAGCAGTAAGCGGCTATTAAAACCCAGCTGATGATATACATCACTTTTCTGAATGTTACAAAACGGTCAGCCGGGGCGTTGTTTGAATAAAACAGGCGAAGACCTTTCATCAGTAAAAGTGTGCCCAAAAAGACAGCCGCAGGGCAGGCCACCAATCCGGAAAACATCGCCGGGTTAATATTAAAAGTTGTTTCAGGGGAATCCGTTATGTTGATATAAATAGTCAAAAATAACGCAGCAATAAAAAATAAGATTTGAATGCCGATGATAATTGCATTTTCTCTTATCAACGGCTTTTCATTATGATCCATTTTACTCCTTTCTGCCATATACAAGATGTTACTCAATCCTCGTCCTCGACGATGTAGACGATTTTTTTGCCGGTTTGATCGTCATATTCAACTTCTTTTGGAATATCCGCACGTGTTGCGGCTTTGACGTAAACAACTTGGGAAGGTGAGGTATCATTTCGCTCCGCCGTTATATATGAAATTTTTTTCTCTGTCTGAGAATTGTCTGTATCGGTTTTATTCATTTGCGACGGTTTAATAATGGCTTTCTGAATTAAAACACAAATTCCCCATATTGCATACGAAATTGCAAATAAGGGCAAAAAATATCCTATCAGATATGGAATTATCATATCGGGATTTAGGAAAGATAAAGTCGCTTTAAATCTATTCCACTGAAAATACAAATAAATAATATGAATTCCAATCGGTATTAAAGTAGCAGCCAATAAACCCGGCCTCTTGATTTTCATTATATTATTCCTTTCAAATCAGATTATTTTAATTTTAGTCCTCATCCTCGATGACATAGACAATTTTACCCCCGGTCTGATCGTCATATTTCGCACCTTCTGGAATATCCGTACGGGTTTTGACTTTTATGTAAACCACTTTTTCATATTTGCGATCTGTTACCGGATTATCAGATAACGGTTCTTCTTTTGATAACCTTTTTGCAAATTCCTGTTTTAATTTTGAATTTATACCTTCTTTAAATATAACTCCTTGATAACGATTCAATGATAAAAGTTTTGCGGCAGTATCGGGATCAACATCAAATAGCTCAAAAACATGATCGTCGGGTGGTGAGAGGTAAATTGAATTACAACCGTTTTTATGAATTGTAAGATCCTTAGATAGCATGATACGGTGACTGACAACTCTTTTTGAAGTATTTGAACTTATCAAACTGCCCAATAAGCCAAACATCAAATAATAAGCAGTTGCTCTTGTATTTGATGATTGAGGTACACAGAGTTCGATTATGGAACCGTCAAACCTTACCTCGGCATTGTTATATTGATCACCTTCGTATATATAATACATTTTTACCTCCTGAAATCAAGTCTTAAATATAAGCAAGTTCCATCTGTATATTATTTACATTATACCAAAATTAAACATTAAGTCAACACTTATAAATATAAAAATCGGAAGAGCGGTTAACCCACACTTCCGATTAAACAAGATTCTTACTTTTTATCTTTTTCCTCTGCCGGATGGCAGCTTCCCGCCATCGCGCAGCCCGAACAGCTGCTGCATCCGCAGGACGATTTGCCTTTCTTTTTGTTCCGAATCATCATGATAATGATTAATGCAATAACAGCAGCGAGAATCAAACCGATTAAAATCGATGATAAATTTTCAAAAAACCAAATAAAAAACATACGATAACCTCCTTGTGTTTATTATACCATAAAAGTCAACATTTGCTGCAGTAAAATGAAAGCATAAACCGATCCGGATACGGAACTTGATTTTTGTCCCGTCTTAAGGTAGAATTATTCGTGATAAATACGTGTGGAAAGAGGCAGGGTCATGGCATTGCTGGAATCGGGCGAAATGTATCTTGAAGATATATTGATTTTACGCGAAAAACAGAGAGTGGTGCGTGCAGTTGACATCGCCAATTATACGGGGTATTCGAAACCGAGTATCAGCCGTGCAGTCGGACTGTTGAAAAAAGACGGTCTGATCGAAGTGGACGGGGAAGGGTATATCACTCTGAAACCTGCGGGTGAGAAGATTGCTGAAAAAATTCTGGAACGCCATCGGCTTCTGACGGAATTCTTAGTTAAAATCGGCGTCAGCCCCGAGGTCGCCGCCCGTGATGCCTGCAAAATTGAACACGATATCTGTGACGAGACCTTTGAAAAATTAAAAGCGCATATGAGTCGTGTAAAAAAGGAAATTTAAAGCGGAGAAAAATATATGAACGAGACTTTACGCATTATCATCGGCATTGCAATTCCGTTTGTAGGAACAACTCTCGGCGCCGCGATGGTTTTCTTTTTAAAAAAGGACATGAGGCCGTCTTTGCAGAAAGCACTTCTCGGATTTGCTTCCGGCGTTATGATTGCGGCGTCGGTCTGGTCCCTGTTGATTCCGGCAATCGATATGGCCGAACAAAGCGGCACCATCGCTTGGCTGCCGGCAGTGGTCGGATTTTTGGCGGGCATCGGGTTTTTATTAGTACTCGACACAGTAATTCCCCATCTGCACGTCAATTCGGACGAACCGGAGGGACTCGGCACTAAAAAGACCAAAAAAAGTAATATGCTGGTTTTCGCCGTAACATTGCATAACATTCCTGAGGGCATGGCCGTTGGTGTTGTTTTTGCCGGCGTTCTGAACGGAAATGCCGCGGTTTCGCTCGCCGGTGCGTTTGCACTCGCCGTCGGAATAGCGATTCAAAATTTTCCGGAAGGTGCGATCATCTCAATGCCGTTGGTCGGAACCGGTATTTCAAAACCCCGTTCCTTTTTATACGGATTCCTCTCCGGCGTTGTCGAGCCGGTCGGCGCAGTACTGACGATTCTGCTGACTTCATTGATCACACCGATTTTACCGTATATATTGGCTTTTGCAGCGGGTGCGATGATCTATGTCGTAGTTGAAGAACTCATTCCGGAATGCCAGTCGGGTGAACACAGCAATATCGGCACCATCGGCGTTGCATTCGGATTTGCTTTAATGATGCTGCTCGATGTCGCGCTTGGTTAAGCTTTATAATATAAAACAGAAGGAGTTTTTATGGAAGGGTTTATAACGCCTAAAAATCATGTCAATTTTTCGGCAAAGAAATTATTCGATGCGATTGATCAAAAAATCATTGACGGTTCAATCGCCTATCTTCAAAAAGACGGCGGTGGCCCGATAGAAGCCCACACGCACGAACACAGTCATCTGTTTATCGTGGTAAAGGGTGAGGCAAAGCTGATATTGGATGATAAGACAATCGTTTTACCGGAGAACGAATCATACCTGGTAGACGGAAAGATCCCGCATTCCATCTGGAATAACATCGATGGTGAGACAATTATGGTCGGGATATCCGTCAGATAATTCATAAAAGAAAAACTCCCGAATGCAATTTGCATTCGGGGGTTTTATCTGGGGTGGATAGTGGAATTCGAATCCACGGCCTCCAGAGCCACAATCTGGCGCTCTAACCGGCTGAGCTATACCCACCACGTTGGCACGCCAAGGGGGACTCGAACCCTCAACCTACTGCTTAGAAGGCAGTTGCTCTATCCTGCTGAGCTATTGGCGCATTCACAAGTACGAGAAGAAATATCGCTAGCGATATTTCAGAACGATATTTAAACGCAAGTTTAAATATCGTTTGGAGCGGGTGATGGGAATCGAACCCACGCAGCCAGCTTGGAAGGCTGGAATTCTACCATTGAATAACACCCGCAAAAACCCCGCTCGTGTGAAAATCTCGTGACGAGCGGGGTTTATTATAACATTCCGCAGGGTTGATGTCAAGACTGAATTTGCGTGATACAAGGATGTTTTTATCCGTCAACGGATTGTTAAAGCATATAAAACTTTAAGGTATGCCAACCGATCATTCGTCTAATCCGTTATCTGTGAGAAATTGTCTAAAATATCGTATACCGAATCCCCGCTGTTAAGATGAATAAAGAAAATGGGGCGGTGATCCCCGAATACTTCTTTGCTCCAGGTATAATAATAATTTAACGCTCCGTCTGAAGTAGTCCCGGAAATCATTGCATAATCAATTTCACCGATTTTAATCAATTCAATATCACCTAATTCGATATCGGAAGCATTTAAAACAAGCCGGTTTCTAATCTGTTCATCGGTGAGACTATCATCCATCCCTGTATAAAACGTTATACTTATTCTATTTTCTGGCTCAGCGGTCTTGTAGATATAGGCATCAGTGTACCCCATTTGCGTATTTGCGAGATCTTCATCCGTGGGCGCCGAATAATTCAATAAATTGTAAAAGTCCTCATCGGAATAAAAGTTCCAGCCTTCGGGAATGGTGAAAGACAATTTGAAATAATCGTTTGTATAAACACCGTCCGAAACCGTTCCCCGTTTCGGTGGACCTTTATACAACCCAGAGGAACAGCCGAGAACCGAAAAAGACAGAAACAGCAGCAACACAACGGTAGCAACCTTTTTCATGATCGCACCCACTTTCCTTTTATTGTCTGATTTTATCACCATCTTCTGGCATTGTCAAGTATTGGAGATGAAAGATTCGAATATAAAACAGACTTCAAACATGAAGTTTTATATTTTCTCAATCAAAGTCAAACAACCCGAACCGGTTTCGGTTCGGGTTGTTTTTTGTGCGTTTATTTTTATCCGATCATCTTTGCGGTACTGATTTTGCCCTTCTTGTCGGCTTTGAGTGTGATGATCTCAAACGGCTGGGCATCGACGGCGTATTCCGTACACCAGACAGGGAATTTTATCGTGGCCTTGAGCTGCCGCGGACTGGAGTTGAACAGGCGGATGCGATAATGGCCGTCTTTTTCAACGCGTATCGTGACCAGTTCCAACGCGTGGTTTTCGATTTCACAGAGGGCTTTCGGGCGCTTTCCGGTCTCGGGCGGCATATAGCACAGCGGCACGGGCGGCTGATGGATCTGCGCACACTCGAAATCAATCTCATCTGAGATTTCATCGGCATTCCCGCCGAATAGGTAGTAGTCGAACAGACGTTCGCCCATGTCGATGCGCGGCGTCAGGCGGTCGGTGGGGAGAACCTCTCTGTCGTCGACCGGATGACCCGAATAGGCGGGTGTGCGCAGAACGCTCATGCGGATTTCACCGTCTTTGCAGTCGGAGCCGTAAGTGCCGGTATTGAGTACGCCCAGCGCGTTTTTGCCGTCGGAGAGCATGACCCAGCCATGTGCCACCCGTTCGCTGCCGTCGGTGAGAAGCGTATCGCGTCCGTAAGCGGTCTCGCCGGTATACGCGCCGTTTTCGATGGTCGTCGGCAGGGCAAACTTGAACATGACGCTGCGATCCATCGAGAACACACGCAGGTTGATACGGACGTTTTTGCCCTTTTTAGGCAGATAATAGCGCATACACAATGCTGAATTTTTATAGGTGAATACGGCTTCGATGACCGTGCGGACTTCGCCGTTTTCGATCACGCGGACATTCGGAATCGCTTTGGGCGTGACGCCGCAGATTTCGGCGGTACGCTTTTTGGAAGCCGGTTTGAATTCGCCGATGACATCGCGGATTTCGGTTTGCTTCATGCCCCACGGGTCAACGGTATCGGCCATGACCAGCAATTTTGCCGAACCGGGTTTTAAAAATTCTTTTCCGTTTACGCAGTAGCTGTCCATCAGGCCGGTTTCGGCATTGATTTTGACCGAGAGTTCGCCGTTATCGAAGGTATAATATCCGTTTTCCGCTTTAAACGGCAGCCGGAAACCATCGTAAACGACCTTGTTGGTAATGTTGAAGCGGGAGATGCTCATCGGAGGCAGCGTCGCGATAAAAGTGACTTTTTTGGCCCAGTCAAGCGGAAGATTGGAGCTCTCTTTTTCGTTCTGGCAGGGCAGGATTTTTCCGGATTCGTCGTGGACGATGCCGGTGGTGTAGCCGCCGTCCTTTTTCGAATCCTCGATCATATATTCGCATTCGATCTCGCGGGTGATCGTATAGGGCAGGGAATTGCAGACCAAAACCGGCATCTCTCCGGCTTTCGGAGGCGTTTGACCGCCGCATCCGGCGAAAAACGCTTTCATATTGGCTTTTGACGTGATTTCAAGGCCGTGTCCCATGCCTTGCAGCACGTCGTTTTCGACCTGTTGGATGCTCGAACCGGGCAGAGAATCGTGGAACTGCCAGAACATCAGGTCCTCCCAAGCGGAATAGAGCTTTTCACCGGGATATTCTGCGAGCAAGCCGTTGGCGACCATCGCCGAATTGAGTTTTTCCGCGATGAGAAGCTGATTTTCGAGTTTTCGGTTGGTCTGTTTGACCCGCGTCATCGAGGTATAGCAGCCGATCGCCCACGATGTGAACGAGCCGTCCACCGTGAAATCGGGCTTGCAGTTCTTTTTGTAATCCTCGAAAAACTTATCCGGTGTCGAGTGAATGACTTCCATATCGCTCTCGGCAATGTATTTTTCAAGGTCTTTCATATCAATTTCGGACGGGCCGCCGCCGTGGTCCCCGACACCCCACAGTGCGCCGACGACCGCTTTGTCTTTTTGCGTTTCATAGAAGTCGTCGATGTTGCGCATGACGTTGCCGAGAGGAGAGTTGTAGCGGCGCGATTTGAACACAAAAATCTTGCTGCCGCAGAAACCGTTCCAGACAAAGGTCTTGTTGTGGAAGGATTCCGTGCCGCCGTCCGGACGTTCGGGGCGGGTGACGATGTAGTTGGAATAACCGGCTTTGGCCATGATCTGCACAAGGCCGACGGTGTGGCCGAACGGGTCAAAGTTGATCGCGGTGTCAAAGCGGTCGACGCCGAATTTTTCACGGAAATAATTCTGCCCCATCTCGATCTGGCGCACAAAGGCCTCGCCGGAGGGCATGGTGCAGTCGGGCTGCAAATACCAACCGCCCATCAGATTCCATTTTCCCTCTTTGACCAGCGTTTGAATTTCACCGAAGAGCTGGGGATCGTATTCTTCAATGTATTTATAAAGCACCGCTTCGTTGTGGTTGAAGATAAAATGATTGTATTCCTTGCAGATGCGCACAGCGGTTCGGAACGTCGAAATAGCGGCGCCGATACCTTCCTCGCGGTTCCAAAGCCAGACAGGATCGATGTGGGCGTTGCAGATCAGGTGCATTCTCCGTTTTTCCATGGTGTTGTCCTCCCGTGATTATTGATAAATTCCTTCGGATTGCCAGATTCGGTTCATCAACTCGTACCGTTCCAGCGGCATTCCGGTGTAGACGCAGTTTGAGGTGCAGAAAATATAGCCGGGACCTTTCATGCCGTCGTGCAGAGAGCGTCGAATATCGGCGATGCATTCTTCTTCGGTGCCGGTTTGAAGCAGCGCACAGTTGACATTGCCGCACAGCGCCACTTTGTCGCCGTACAGGCGCTTGACCTCAGCCAGTGAGACGCCGCCCTGCGGGTCGAGTGAGTGCAGGGCATCGGGACCGCATTGCACCATCTGGTCGATGATCGGCATGATGTTGCCGTCGGTATGCTTGATGACGTAGTAGCCGCGGTCGTGACAGCGCTTGGTGATTTCGGCCAGATACGGCGTGACGAATTCCGAGAACATATCCGGCGAAAAGAACGGATTGACGTTAAAACAATAGTCCGAACACAGCGCAAGGCCGTCGAGGATGCCGTTGTTGAGATATTTGTCAAGCCGTTCGGTTTCTTCTTCAACACGGCGTGCAGCCAGCGCTTTCATCTCGGTTTCGTTTTCATACAGTTGGGCGGAGAACTCGACCATATCGCCTCCGTTCGGGATTGCAAAAGTCGGGTCGCCGTGTACCATTAAAAAATATTTATCGCCGCTTTTTTCGCGGATGCGTTCCAAAACGCGCCTGGTACCGTCATAATGATTGGGGTTCGGTTGAACAAAAATCGCGTAGTGGTTATAGTGTTCGGCGATGGTGATGTATATATCCGCGATGTTGTCGATATGCAGATCGCGTTCCTTGTCGCTCATCTGATTCCACTGGTTAAACGACATTTGCCCCGGATGGACGCGGCCGAACGCCTCCATCGTCAGATAAAAAACCAGTTCGAAATGGGGTACAAGCCCGGTGATCGGTTCACGTTTCAGCGCTTTGATAAAAATCTCGCGTTTGGTCATAGATCGATAATCCTTTCGAAAAGGTGGGTATCAAACTTCTCTTTGCGCGAAGTCATTTTTATTATATCAGCAGGCAAATCAAAGTCAAGGGCTGTAGGTTTGTCAATGATGTGTTACAAAAAGGATAAAGAAAAAAGGATTACGGA
>DAOSWV010000044.1 GCA_035380125.1 Oscillospiraceae bacterium | reverse complement strand
GCATTAGCCTTTTTTTCTACCACTCGCCTAGCGAGTGGTTTTCTGGATACAAAAAGGCGGCGCATCTCGCGCCGCCTTTTATTGATTTCTTATATTTTCTGAGCACCATGATAACTCAGCATCATCAACATAGTTCGACCGTTCGCGCTGGCATTCGGCAGCCAGGGCGTATAAAACGGATTAGAGTCGTCGTAGCGTTCCATCATGTAATATTCCGGCGTCATAATGTATTTGAGCTGTGCATCCAGTACTGCTTTCATCTTTTCACGCTGTCCGCTGCGTGTATAATATCGAAACCACTCCAAATCCTTCATCGAACCGTACCAAACCTTGTGCCCGTCGCGGAAAACACCGCGATCAGCCATCAACCAGGTCAAACCGGGTCCAAATACACCAAGTTCACGGCAGCCGTTTTCCAAACGCTCCGGAATGTCGGTGCTCTCGTCAATCAAGTCTACATTTAAAAGCATTGGCGTCACGGTTTCACGCCGCGGCGCAACGCCCTTTTCGAATTCTTTTTCCCGCATTGGATCATCGTGCGGATCAACCGGAAATGTAAAATTTCCGCTGTACTTAGCACATATCTTGTCAATGCTCGTTTTCATCGCGCCTCTGTAGGAATCATTGGCATTTTCAATTTGTTTAAGACCTTCCGCATTGAAGTGTTTAAATGCGGCAATCAATGCCCGGTACCCTTCAAGGTTAAAGACATCTGTCATTCCCCAGCACTGTGCGCCGGGCTGTTCATAATCGCAGGAGCGCATCGGCGGGAACAGACCGCCGATCTGATTGGGGTCATCATAGGAATTGTGGCGTGTTTGCTCAATCCACTCAACCGCTTTTAAAGCATTCTTACGATATTTTTCAAAATACTCACGGTCGTTATTGTTCATTGTATAAACTGCAAAACCATATAGGCAGCAACCCGTCACAGAAGCCCAAGGAACGCCGAAGTTGACAACCTGCCCGTCTTCCTGCTGCAAGATGTCAAAATAGGTATCCATCACAGGTCTGAGGTACTTTGAGAAATCACCCGCTTTTGACAATGCCGCAATTACCGGCATGGCTTCGGACGGCCAAATTAAACGCTGCATGCTACCCTGTCTCGGGAGTACGTAATCGTGCCCTTTTGGGATAGCGAACATCTGTAAAATTTGCGCGATAAAATTGGTATAAGCAGCGTGTGTCTCGACATCGTCGGTGGCCGGTACGGTTTTTATAGCCGAAAGTTCGTCTTTCCAAAAGCATTCGGTTTTTTCACGTTCAACATCGTAATCGAAGTTCACCGGGGCGTTTTCGCCGAACGCAAAATAAAACTCACGCTTTGCTTTGGGCGGAACCTTGAAATCGAACCGAATCATTCCGTTACCCACATCGACCGCTTCTTTTCCGTTGACGCTAAATCGATATTCGCCCTCGGTCAGAACACCGTCTTTGAAAGTCGCATGGCTCGGCATAAACAGCCATGGCGCACAGTCGGAGAGATAGGGGCTGTAACCGTCGTCATCAGAGCCGGTCAATATAGATTCTTTGCCCTTGCGCAGGATAATTGTCATGTGTTCGTCGGCCTCTATACCGGATTGGTTGTCCATCGTGACTTTGACAAAAACCGTCGGAACACGTTTGACATCGCAAAAGCACTCCATTTCAAAGAAGCATCGATTGGTACGCCGTAAAATCGAATGGACCGGGATTCCGTCGGCACGGGCGCTCTGCTGGGTTTCCTCACGCGGGAAAGCGGTGGGCGGATCGCCGCGCAAAATGCGAAATCCGCAGGACTCGGGCTGCTCTTCCCCGACGCCGTAAATGGTGCCGATGACAACCTTCGCATCCGGCCAAAGGGTGATCAAGCGCTCGCAAAACGGCGGATGCAGATACTTCTTCGCCGTAACACCGCGCTGCCAGTTGGAAACGTATTTGAAATTCATAAAAAACACCTCCGCTCCGAAAGAGTATAACATTGTCTTGCCGAATGCGCAACCGCAAAGTTGACAGTTGACAGTGAAAAGTGGAGAGTGACATTTCCGTTGGAATCGGTGTTTTATTCACTATGAGGGGCGATATTTACAATTTGGTAAATATATGCTATACTGCGATTGATCGTTGCTGTTTAATTATTACGATTTGATAATATAAGGGAGATCAATATGAAAAAGATATTCTGTATATTGCTGATATTAATATTTCTTTGCGGATGTGCGACAACAAATCCCGCAAGTTCTACGCCTATAAGTTCCGAAAACGAAACAATAGATATGAGCTTCGATTCTTTTGGCGGTGAATGCAGCGACGATATCATTGAGTTTATCAATAGTCCCCGGGACAATCAGTTATATGAGGATTTACACATTGTTTTTCGATTTGAGAAGAAAAATGGGCAGTTATTATTAACAGGCATCTCAAGTGAAGATGGATCTCACAAGCAAGGGCCGTTTCTTGCTCTCAATGACCCGGACAACTGGAGATGGGGAAAATTTAAATCAAGTGAGTATTTTCAAAAAGCGATTGCTTTTCTGTGTGATGAGGACGCTATCAAACAATGTTTCCACGAAAACGGTGTTGAAAACATCCAAAAGATTGTCATTATAGATGGTCCGTGTGTGGAAGCAGGTTATGTCATTACGGCGATCACAGAAACGCAAGCATATTTTATGACAGTACCCATATCGAATGAGAAATACGGTGATTATATATTTCAAAAGGTCTATACACAGGATGAGTTTTTGAAAATTTACAGTCCCCGGCCTGCCAAAGTTTTTATCAATGAAAAAGAAGTAACATTTTCAACGACACCTATATTGGGCGATGTTTTCCTTGAGATGGATCTGTTTGAATTTTTAGATGGGCTTGGTATTCAATATACTTATAACAAGGATCATAAAACAATCAGCTTTAATAATATAATCTTGCAAATGGATGAATACAAAGATGGTTTATATGACGTTGAAATGTTTAAAGACGACAGCGAGCATCGGGATGTTATTGGAGAGGTCAAATATGTAAAAGGGAAATGTATCGGAGATTTGTTATTATATGATGAATTATGCCGCGCCCTGGGATATAGTATGGAATTGCATTATGATGATTATAGCATACGGATTGTAAAAAATTAATCAGCATGAAGGGTATGAATGGATGGAATCATTTTGAATATAAAACCGGGGTTAACAAGACAACAGAAGATCGGTAATAATGATTACGACCTATAAAGCAAAAACATGAAGCAGGGCAAACGTCCTGCTTCATGTTTTATAATTCATCAATTGTATGATTTATTGCAATTCCAGTTCGGTTTTATGAATGACTTCGATGCGGGAAAGGAGTTTTTCACGGCGCTGGCGCTGTTCTTCGACGACTGCGGGCGGTGCTCTGTCTACGAATGCCTGATTGGCGAGTTTGCCTTCAATCTGACCGAGTTCCTTTTGAGCCGCTTCGAGTTCCTTTTTCAATCGCGCTTTTTCGGCTTCAATGTCGACCAGTTCCGCAATCGGAATTGTCATTTTAGCGTCGTCGGTGACAATCGAAATGCCGTCGGTCGTGCCCTCGACCACATCGCTGCAGCTTGCAAGACGCACAAAGAAACGTTTGCAGTCAAGGTATTTGCTGATGTGTTCACTGTCGATATGCACGACAGCTTTTCTCGACGGCGCAACATTCATTTCGGCTCTGCGGTTGCGGATGGCTTTGACCGCAGCCATGACCGTCTCGACCATATCGGCTTCATCGCCGAAATCAAGAGCCGCGTCATATTGCGGATAGGAGGCCAGCATAATGGTATCGCCGTCGTGCGGGAGCGTCTGCCAAATCTCCTCGGTGATAAAGGGTAAGAACGGGTGCAGGAGTTTGAGCGTGTTGCTCATGACATAACACAGCACTTGCGTCGCTTCTTCTGCCGGTGTACCACCGTCGTACAGACGGTCTTTTGACAGCTCGATGAACCAGTCGCAGAACTCGTCCCAGATAAAATCATAGAGTTTTCCGAGCGCCATACCGATCTCAAACCGATCAAGCAGCTCATTGACTTCGCGGGTTGTCCGGGTGTAACGGGTCAGAATCCATTTATCCTCAGGTACAAGGGTTTTGGGCAGCAAATCCGGGGTAATATCGGATTTCAGGTTCATCAGGATAAAACGCGCCGCGTTCCAGATCTTGTTGCAGAAGTTGCGGCTCGATTCAATCTTCTCGTCAGAGAAGCGCATATCGTTGCCGGGTGCGTTGCCGGTGGCCAAAGCGAACCGGAGTGCGTCGGCGCCGTATTTATCAATAATCTCGAGCGGGTCGATGCCGTTGCCAAGCGATTTGGACATCTTGCGTCCCTGCGCGTCGCGCACCAGGCCATGGATCAACACGGTATCGAACGGTTTTTCGCCCATGTATTCAAGGCCCGAGAAGATCATGCGCGAGACCCAGAAAGTGATGATGTCGTAGCCGGTCACGAGGGTATTGGTCGGATAGAAATAGGACAAATCTTTGGTTTCGTCCGGCCAACCGAGCGTCGAAAACGGCCAGAGCGCCGAGGAAAACCAGGTATCCAGCGTATCCGGGTCCTGACGCATCGGTTTTCCGCATTTGGGGCAAACGGGGTTTTCTTCTTTTGTGACAATCATCTCACCACAGTCGTCGCAGTAAAATGCCGGAATACGGTGACCCCACCAGAGCTGACGCGAAATGCACCAGTCGCGGATGTTCTCCATCCAGTGGAAATAGGTCTTATCAAAACGCTCCGGAACAAATTTGATATCACCGCTGCGAACGGCTTCGATGGCCGGTTTGGCTAGCGGTTCCATCTGCACAAACCACTGTAAGGATGCGCGCGGCTCAACCGTTGTAGAGCAGCGATAGCAGGTGCCGACATTATGGTCGTGATCCTCGACGCGAATCAGATACCCCTGCTCTTCCAAGTCCTTGACGATGGCCTTACGGGCCTCGTAACGGTCCATACCCGCATATTTCGGATAATCAGCGGTGATCTTAGCGTCCGGCGTCATCACGTTGATAAGCTCCAGATTGTGGCGGCGTCCAACCTCAAAATCGTTGGGGTCGTGCGCGGGAGTGATTTTAACCACGCCGGTACCGAATTCCGGATCGACGTATTCATCAGCTACAATCGGAATTTCGCGCCCCACCAGCGGCAGAATCACGGTCTTGCCGACCAGTTTTTTATAGCGTTTATCCTTCGGATGCACGGCGACTGCAGTATCACCCAGCATGGTCTCCGGGCGTGTGGTGGCTAATTCGATATAACCGGTGCCGTCCGAAAGCGGATAGCGCAGGTGCCAGAAGTGGCCTTTTTGATCTTCGTATTCAACCTCGGCATCGGAAATCGAAGTTAAGCAGTGCGGACACCAGTTGATGATACGCTCACCGCGATAGATCAGCCCTTTTTCATACAGACGGATAAAAACCTCTTTAACGGCCTTAGAACAGCCCTCGTCCATTGTGAAGCGGGTTCTTGACCAGTCGCAAGAGGAACCCATTTTCTTGAGCTGCTCAATGATGCGGTTGCCGTACTGCTCTTTCCAGGCCCAGGCGCGTTCCAGAAACTTCTCGCGCCCAATGTCCTCTTTTGACAAGCCCTCTTTGCGCATGGCCTCGACGATCTTAGCCTCGGTGGCAATAGAGGCGTGGTCGGTGCCCGGCAGCCAGAGCGTGCAGAAACCGCTCATGCGCTTATAGCGTATGAGGATATCTTGAAGCGTATTGTCAAGGGCGTGACCCATATGCAGCTGCCCGGTGATATTGGGCGGCGGGATCACGATGGTATAGGGCTGTTTTTCGGGATCGGGCTCATCGTGGAACCAGCCGTTTTCCTCCCAGTTCTTATATAATTTGTCTTCAAACAGAAGCGGATCATAGTTCTTTTCGAGCTCTTTGGGCATGAATAAATCCTCCTGATATTATGATTTCCGTTATATCAAAAATCCGGCGCTGTTCGCACCGGATTCGACTTTTTCTAAATGTGGGGCGACCACATTTTCGCCGGCGCAAGCATAACAAGCGATTGCACCCGCGTAATGCAGTTACAACCGCACCGTTACCCCGACGGAAATATTGACAGATGACTGAAGTTGAGAAAAGGCCATTTGTTGCCTCCGGATAGAGATTATGCGGCAATAATACCATAAAACGCTCCAGATGTCAACATAAAGGGGCGGTCTTGGTATTCCAAGACCGCCCGCATTTTCAATATTTTATTATGCCGCGTAGAAAAACACGATTACGCTTCTCTGTGGTACGCCGTCGACGACAGTTTGCAGAGCCGCAATGCCGATCTTTGCAAAATCAAACTCTGCTTTTGTTGCAAATTGTGTGCTTGCCAGTACGGTTGTTCTGAGTGCTTCAAGCGTGTTGGCAGTCGAGGGAATTTCATTCACCCAGACGCTGTAATTCAAACCGGTCAGGCGGCCCTCGGCGCTGTCAATCGAATTGACAATAGCAGTCACTTTGGAGCCATCGGGCAATGTACGGAAATCGGTACCTGCGATAAATTCATCCGAGGCATCGAGCAGTGCCTGTGCATAGGTCTCAGCGGCTTTGGTCAGACGATCGCTGGTGACCAGTGCATCTTTGCCAAGTTCGGCACGTTTTGCGTTAAAATCGGCCAACACAGCGGCAGTGATGTCGGTATATTCGACCTCAGGCACATCGGGTTGAGACGATTCGGATGGGGTTGAAACTTCGGAAACAGTCGAGACCTCAGAGACAACGGATGTCTCGGAAGGCACTTCTGATGAAACCTCCGACACGGTCGAGTCAATAGGAGGTGTGACAGACAGCGTCTCGGACGATACGGATGAAGCCTCTTGGCTTGGTTCAGAAGCAGGCGTACAAGCGTTCATACCGATTGCAAAAACGAACGCAAGCAGGACGACAAGAACTTTTTTCATAAGTATATCCCTCTTTCTAAAAACGGCTCTGTTTTATCTGAGTGGGTTGAAGTCGAACCTTTACTTCAATCCTTATACATGTTACCAAAATATACCTAGATTGTCAAGCGAAAACCGCATAAAACCCGTTGAAAAAACCATCGAAAATTATCGAAAAATATATTGACATTCTCGGGTGAAATATGTATATTAAATCTTGCACGGTCCGCGGATGCTTTGTGAGAAAAAGCGAGGCAACGCCGGGCTGATTTTTTAACGAATTGGGGGATGATAGATGTCAAACGAACTTATCCGCCTGTCGGACGTCTCAATGGTTTTCGACGGCGAAGAGGTTTTGAAATCCATCAATCTTTCCATCAACAGCAAAGAATTTATTACATTTCTAGGCCCGAGCGGCTGCGGAAAAACCACAACGCTGAGAATCATCGGCGGGTTTTTGTCGCCGCATTCGGGCTTGGTTTATTTTGAGGGAAAGGATATCACAAACCTTCCGCCTTATAAACGCCATTTGAATACTGTATTTCAAAAATACGCCCTGTTTCCCCATCTGGACGTATTTGAAAATATCGCCTTTGGCCTCCGTCTGCAAAAGCTGCCCGAAAAAGAGATTCGCGAGCGGGTTTTTGAGATGCTTGAACTCGTGAATCTTCATGGGTTTGAACGCCGTAACAGCAGTTTACTCTCCGGCGGTCAACAACAGCGCGTTGCCATCGCCCGCGCTCTCGTCTGCCGTCCCCGCGTCCTGCTTCTCGACGAGCCCCTCGGTGCGCTCGACCTTCGTCTGCGCAAGGATATGCAAGCCGAACTCAAACGCATTCAACAGCAGCTGGACATCACCTTTATCTACGTCACCCACGATCAGGAAGAAGCGCTCACGATGAGCGACCGTGTTGTGGTCATGGACGGCGGAAAAATCCTGCAGATCGGCACCCCCGAGGACATTTATAACGAACCGGTAAACGCCTTTGTCGCCGACTTTATCGGCGAATCGAATATCATCGACGGCGTTATGCTGGACGATCATTTAGTCGAATTCTGCGGCCGGAAATTCGACTGTCTGGATGCGGGCTTCGGTCAAAAAAAGCCGGTTGACGTCGTCATCCGCCCTGAGGACATCGACATTATCCCCTTTGAAAAAGGACACATTAAGGGTGTTATTACCTCTGTAACCTTTAAAGGTGTGCATTATGAGTTCATCGTCGACGTGAACGGCTTTAAATGGATGATCCAGTCCACCGATTATCTTGCGATGGGCACCGAAGTCGCCTTCGTCATCGAACCCGACGCCATCCACATTATGCACAAGAGTGAATACTCCGGTATGTTCGGCGACTATTCGACCTTCAGCGCGCAATATGACGAGGAAAGCGAAGCAGTCAATTTAACGGAGGAAGAACAAAATGAAGAGGGCTAAGCTGCTTGCGGCGCCCTATATTCTCTGGATGGCGCTGTTCACGATTATCCCGCTTGCCGTGGTTTTTTATTTTGCTTTCACGGACAATACGACCGGCCAATTTACTTTTTCAAACATCATTGAATTAAAACAATATCTTCCCACGTTTGCCGATTCGCTCTGGCTGGCAATCGTCTCGGCTGTGTGCTGTTTGATCATCGGATATCCGGTGGCCTATACAATCGCACATGCGTCTCCGTCAGCCCAACGCATTCTGTCACTATTGCTGCTTCTACCGATGTGCACGAGCTTTTTACTGCGTACTCTTGCGCTCGTCGCGATGCTTGAGGACACCGGCATTATCAATCAGATTTTAGGATTGATCGGAATCGGGCCCATCACGATGCTGCGTACGCCGACTGCGGTCGTGTTCGGTATGGTGTATAACTACCTTCCCTACATGATTCTACCGCTGTACAGTGTTATGACCAAAATCAATCCCGCATTAATTGAAGCCGCTCAGGACCTTGGATGCAACGGCTTTCAGGTTCTATCCAAAGTCATGCTGCCGCTTTCGGTACCCGGTATCATCTCGGGTGTGACCATGGTATTCGTTCCGGCGGTCAGTACCTTTTATATCTCGAAAAAGCTCGGTGGAACCGGCACTGCCATGATCGGCGACGTGATCGAAAGCCAGTTCAAAGCGTCATATAACTTCAATGTGGGCGCGGCGATGTCGCTTTGTCTGATGATCATCGTATTTATTTGCATGGGCATTATGAATAAGTTCACGGACAATGACGAGGTGACGCTGGTATGAAACGATTCAGCCGTATTTTTACCGTGATTGTCTTTATCGTCCTCTATGCGCCGATTCTTCTGCTGGTGGTCGCGTCCTTCAACTCCGGCAAAGATATGGCGGTCTTTAAGAGTTTCACGTTTTACAACTATCTAGAGCTGTTCAAGGACGATACCCTGCTGAGGCTGCTGGCCAATTCCGTGATTATCGCGGTTTTGTCCTCGCTTTTCGCAACGGTCATCGGCACGGCGGCCTCAATCGGTATCGAAAAAATGGGGAAACGGGCAAAATCAGCGATTATGACCGCCACCAACATTCCGATGACCAATCCCGAAATTGTGACCGGTATCTCTTTGGCTTTATTGTTTGCTTTTGCGGGCCGCATGATTGCCAACAATAATATCCTCGGTTTCGGAACACTGCTGATTGCACATATTACCTTCAATCTGCCTTATGTCATCCTCTCGGTAATCCCGAAACTGCGGCAGTTGAACCCCAATCTCAACGAGGCGGCGCTCGACCTCGGCTGCACGCCGGTTCAATCCTTTTTTAAAGTCCTTCTGCCCGAGATTATGCCCGGTATTATCACCGGTGCGATGATGGCGTTTACCATGAGTCTGGATGATTTTGTGATCTCCTATTTCGTCTACGGGCCGTCGTTCACTACGCTTCCCATCGAAATTTACAGCTACACAAAAAAACCCTTGCCCCCGAAAATCTATTCTCTGTTCACCATCATCTTCTTCGCAATTGTGCTGGTTATGGCGGGAATGACAATCCTGCAAAGTTATGACGATAAAATAAATATCCCCCGGTAAAACCGGGGGTTTTTCATAGACGGGCAAAGCCCTA
>DAOSWV010000043.1 GCA_035380125.1 Oscillospiraceae bacterium | reverse complement strand
TCGTCGACGTCGACGTCCTTGTTGTGCTTGACCTCGGTGCCGCGCATAAACTGCATCCGCTCAAACGGTCGGATATAGGTATTGGCCAACACAAATTTATCGCTTTTCTTGCACTGCTCGTCGAAACCGGTCAAGTCCAGTTCGTCAATCAGTTCCGTCGGGAAACGGTAGTTGTCAAAATCGTCCCAGTCCTCCAAGATCGGCTTTTTGACCTCGCCGACAACACCTTCCTCTGCGGCAGTCCAAAAACAGCCGAACTCGTCGATATAGTTGCCTTTTCTTCCCTGTGTGCCCTGCGCATACCGGCTCTTGCCGTAATGAATTCTCGGGTTGAACGTGTCCTCTTCAAACCGCTTTTTAAAATCTTCAAGTTGTTCCGATTTGAAAAGCCGTACATTCGGAAGCGACCATAACGATCTGGGAAACCGATCGATTTCCTCATGATTTAAAGTTTTAAATACCCGTTCGCGCGAAGTCATAAAAATCCCCCTTTACAAAACTCCGTCTTTATTATACAGTATCAATATCGGATTGCATTCAAATTCGTTTTGAATACGATTTTATATATCCGGAGGTGCAAAATGTCGGATTATCTGATCAATGATTACAACTTTATTCTGAGCGGCGAATGGCAGACCTACACCGACAAAGAGCTGTCGGTTCCGGGAATTCGTCTGTTCGGCCATTTTGCCACCCAGACGGCCTCGGAGCCGCTTTCTACGCACATTCACCCGGGCTGTATGGAGATTTGCTATATCGTACGCGGGAATCAGACCTACCACATCGGTGACAAGGCCTATGACTTGACAGGCGGCGACATCTTTCTCACATTCCCCGACGAACTGCACGGCTCGGGCGGTGATCCGCAGGGCAAGTTCGAGATCTATTGGCTTCAGTTGGAGATGTCGAAATCCGATTTTTTATTTTACGGAAAAAATTCCGCAAAAGCGCTGAAAGCCGAATTAACAGGTGTTCAATCCCGTCAATTCAAAAGCGATCCGCGCAGTCTGCAGTTGATCAAAGAGGCCTTTCAAAACATTCCGCTGATCGATCCCACACGAAAATTGCACGGTGTTTCCGCACTTACTTTATTCTTATCGAAAAATTTCTGCGCAAATAAAAATCATCTTATCAAACCCGCGAAAATCGCACAGGCGGAGCTATATATTCAGGAAAATCTCGAGAATAAAATCACCTTGGCGGATGTCGCGGAACAGGTCGGGCTTTCACTTTCTTATTTTAAAAAGCTCTTTAAAACCTCGACCGGAGAAACGCCCGGGGATTATATCAACTATCTCAAAATTCAACGGGCGAAAAAGCTTCTCGGGGCAAATTCGGTCACGCAAACCGCTTTTCTGTTGGATTTTTCGTCCTCTGCCTATTTTTCGAGCGTATTTAAACACTACGCCGGGATGAGCCCGACGCAATATCAAAAGAAGCTAAAAAGGTGAATATAATCGATAATAGTCCCTGCCCCGATACCCGTTAAAAGCCGAAATCAAACCGAATAGCCGCATCGCTTTTTCATCGGGACTTTTTCCGTAACCGTGCCAGAAATCCCGATCAAACCGTTCGGTTTCCAAGTTGAAATGAATCGACCAGAGCGCCCAAAACAAATCGTAATTCCGGTCGCCGATCCCGCCGTTTCCGCAATCGATAAATTTTGCCTGTTCTTCTCCGATAATTAAATTCGGAAGGCAGGCGTCGCCGTGAATGACACAGGGTTTTCCCGCGTATTTGGATAACAGCAGCATTTCACTGTATGCATCAGCAGGCGTTTTGACACCGCAATATTCAAGCAGAGCGGCCTCCGCTTTCCCCTCGAAAAACTTTCCGGCTGCGTGTTTTAACATTGTCTCGGCGCGGTTTTCACAGGGGCAATCCCTGATCGGCAGGTCGTGCAGCTTCCGCAGCGTTTTTCCAAACGCAAAAAGTGTCTCTTTCGGATTTTTCTCGATCAGATTCAAGGTATTGTCGCCTTTGACAGTTTCGGTCAGCAGCCAGCCGTTTTCGCCTTTTCGGCAGAAAGCAATCACTTTTGGCGCAAGACCATAATCCGATAAGAAACCGGACATCTCAGGCTCGTTCTGCAGATATCCGTCATTGGTGATTTTCAAATAATATTTTTCATCAAAAGAGAGCACTTTTGACCGCGGTTTGTCTTTCACCACAGTCACAGCGCTCTCTTTCGGCAATTTTATAGCGATTTTTTCCGGGAGTTTCGATAAATCAATTCCCGCATGCATCTTCTATCGCCCTCTTCAAATCGTCGATCCCGAGTCCGCTGAGTGCGGAGACCGCGATCAACCGGCTTGAATTCATGTTCGGGAAATTTTTATGAAATGAAGCCAATTCTGTCTTGTTAAGCTTATCGGCTTTCGTGGCAGCAATCACAAACGGAATATCCGCTTTGACAAAAAAGTCGATCATCATCCTGTCGTCGGCGGTCGGTTCATGGCGGATATCCGTCAAAGCGACGGCCAGCCGGATATCGCGACCGCTTTGAAAGTAGTCCTCCATCAGATTGCCCCAGTCGTCTTTTCGGGATTTGGCGCGTTTGGCATAACCGTAACCGGGCAGGTCGACCAGACGGAACTGCGGATGATTATAGAAGTTGATCGTCTGCGTTTTTCCCGGGGTTTGACCCACTTTCGCCATGGATTTTTTATTGCAGAGTTTATTGATCAAACTGGATTTTCCGACGTTTGAACGGCCTGTGAAAACGATTTCCGGCTTATCGGACGCAAACAACTGTTGACTGAATCCGAACGAGGTCTCAAAAGCCACGGTCTCAAAATTCAACATTTCAATTCTCCGAAACCAGCGCTTGCACCAGCACTTCGTCGATGTGTTTGACCGGAATAAACTCCAGAGCATCTTTCACCGCTTTGTCAATTTCAAACAAATCGGGTTTATTCTCTTCGGGAATCAGTACGGTTTTCATTCCCATCCGATAAGCGGCCATCGCTTTTTCTTTCAAACCGCCGATCGGCAGCACCCTGCCCCGTAAAGTCATTTCACCTGTCATTGCCAGATTCTTTCGAACCGGTTTCCCTGACAGCGCAGAGACCAGTGCGGTGGTGATCGTAATGCCCGCAGACGGTCCGTCCTTGGGTACGGCGCCTTCGGGAACATGGATATGCAGGTCTTTTGTCTTATAGAATTCCTTATCGACGCCGAGTTTGTCGCAGGCGCTGCGGATATAGCTGACCGCAGCCCGCGCCGACTCCTTCATGACGTCGCCGAGAGAACCCGTCAGTTCGAGTTTTCCGCTGCCCTCGAGCACACTGACTTCGATCTGAAGCGTGTCGCCGCCGATGGCCGTCCATGCCAACCCTGTCGCCACGCCGACCTCGTTATCGACCGCCATATCCGGTTTAAACTTGGCCGGACCGAGGTATTTATCGAGATTTTCCGATTTGACGCCGACTTTTGCGGTTTCACCCGATGCGATTGCCAAAGCGGTCTTACGGCAGATCGCCGCAATCTCACGTTCCAGTTCGCGTACGCCCGCTTCACGGGTGTAATTGTCGATGATCGCGTTGACGGCGTTATCATTGATTGTGAGTTGTGTTTTTTTCAGTCCGTGCTTTTTCAGCTGCTTCGGAATCAGATGGAGTTTTGCGATATTACGTTTTTCCTCGCGGGTATAACTCGTGAGACTGATGATCTCCATGCGGTCACGCAGCGGTTCGGGGATATTCTCATAATAATTCGCGGTTGTAATAAACAGCACATTCGAAAGGTCAAACGGCAGTTCGATGAAATGATCGACAAAAGCATTGTTTTGTTCGGCGTCAAGCAGTTCCAGCAATGCCGATGAAGGATCGCCCCGGTAATCGTTTCCGAGTTTATCAATTTCATCGAGTAAGATCACAGGGTTATTCGATTTTGCACTGATCAGTGCGTTGATCAACCGGCCGGGCATCGCGCCGACGTAGGTCTTGCGGTGGCCACGGATATCGGCCTCGTCCCGAACGCCTCCCAGAGATATTGTGGCGAAATTCCTGCCGCCGGCTCTTGCAATGGAACGCGCGACAGAGCTTTTACCCGTACCCGGAGGCCCGACAAGACAGATCACCTGTCCCTTGATGTCCGGCGACAGCAGTTCCACGGCCAGATGCTCCAAAATTCTGTCCTTGACTTTCTGCAGTCCGTAATGATCTTTATCAAGAATCGCCTTCATCTGTTCGATGGTATGTTTTTTAGAGACGCTGATATTCCACGGCAGATCGAGACAGCAATCCAGATAGTTTCGGATGATGGTGGCCTCCTGAGACCCAAGCGGCATTTTGACGAGCTTCAGAGCCTCTTTTTCGAGCTTTTCGGAAATTTCCGGAGAGACACGCAGTGCCTTGATCCGGGTTTTATAATCCATATACTCGTCCATCTCGCTCTCTTCACCGAGCTCTTCCGAGATAGTACGCAGCTGTTCTTTGAGAAAATAGTCGCGCTGGTTTTTATCCATCGAGACGCGCACTTTATCTTCAATCTCATTTTCGAGTTTAAGCACCGAGTTTTGGTGTGAAAGCAGTGAGATGACACGCTTGAGACGTGAGATATGGCTTTTTTCCTCCAGAATCGCCTGCTGCTCTTCAAAGGGCATCATGGAATTGGAGGCAATAAAATCCGAGAGCACGCCCGGCTGCGTTTTGGCCAAAGCGCTCATTAAAATTTCACGCGCGGTATTATCATTCAATTCAAAATATTCGGAGAATATACGTTGTGCAGTACGGACAAGCGCCTCACCGGTTGTCGTGTTGCGCAGCGGCGCCTTTTCCACAATACGTTCGACATTGGCCGAAAAAAACGGCTTCATCTGGACGTAATCGGTGATTTTTGCCCGCAGGATTCCCTCTACCAAAACCGCATAACTGTCCGGAGTGGTTTTGACGATTTGCTTGATTTTTCCGATGGTTCCGATTTGAAAAATGTCCTCTTTACGGGGGTTTTGTACCTCGGCATTCTCTTGTGCGGCGAGAAAGATCAGCTGTTGGTCACCTTCGGACACATGCTGCAGCGCTGCAACGGACTTTTGACGCGAGACGTCAAACCGCAGCGTCATTTCTGGAAACAGTACTACTCCGCGCAGTGCGATCATCGGGATATTGTCAAATTTAGATATATTGGTATTCACGAGGACTTTGGCCATGTTGATCCCCCTTCCCGCTTTCGCGGCGAATTTTATTTTAGTTATTTTCGATGATTTTCCCGGATTCGATACGCCCGACTTTTTCGACGGCACGGTCACGCATCCAGAGTGCCGGATCGGTTTTTAACACGTAACCGCTGCAATTATCCGGCAACCAGCAGTTCAAACTCTCGTATTTGGGATAAGAAAACGCTGCCATAAGCGTTGAAATGGTGCCGCCATGTGAAAAGATTGCGATTGTATGGACGTTGGTCTTCATGCAGCTTTCAATGATCTTTGAAAATGCCGCAAAGATACGGTCCAAGAATTCCTTTTGCTTTTCAGCGCCCTCCGCTTTTCCGGCGGCAGCGATCACGCGGTCCAGATCAAACGAATGATCTTCATTGAAAAACTGAACGCAGGACTTTTCTTCCAGTTCGCCGAATCCATATTCCCGTAACCCGTCGATGATGATCGGCGTTTTATCCGGATAGGACGCTTTTGCGGTCTGATAAGCCCGTTTGAGCGGACTTGAAAATACCGCGTCGACTGGATAGGACTTGAGTAATTTACCGCATTCGGCTGCCTGCTGTTCGCCTTTCGGAGTCAGCGGTCTGTCGGTACTTCCGAGAATAATCGGCTCAATGGTGGCGTTTGCGTGTCTGATCAGATAAATTTTATACGGCATCTTTTCCTCCGTCGTTTTCCTTTTCTTCGTCAGCCAGTGCCGCTTTGATCATTACGGCACACTCGACCCGTTTTCGTTCCATCTCGCAGGAGATCTCATACGGTTTCAGGATATCCCCGCGATACAAGAAATTATTGGCGTTGCAGCCACCGCTGCAGTAAAATTTCGCCCAGCAGTTTTGGCAGTCGGTTTTTGCGAAAATGTCCGCCTTTGCAAATTCGGATTTCATCCCCTGGTCAAAACTTCCGTCTAAGACGTTACCCATCTTTTTACCGGCAACTCCGACGAACTGATGACACGGATAGATATCCCCGTTTGCCGCAACTGCGACGTATTCGTTCCCGCAGCCGCAGCCCTTGACGCGCTTGATGGCACACGGGCCGCCCTCGAGGTCGATCATAAAGTGAAAGAAATTGAAATAACCGCCGTTTTTCCGGTCCTCGACGATGCGCTTTGCCAATGTCTCATATTCCGTAAAGATGCGCGGCAGATCTTCTTTTCTCAGCGAATAGGGTGCGCTGTCGGGTGCGACGACCGGCTCGACCGAAATCTGGTCAACACCCAATCCGGCGATATGAAAAACGTCGTTGGAAAAATCGAGATTATGGCGGGTAAAAGTACCCCGGAGATAGTAATCCCGCTTTCCTTCCGCGTTATTTTCACGCTGGGAAACAAGTTTTTGAAATTTCGGGACAATGGCGTCATAAGTGCCGCTGCCGTCTTTTTTCGTACGGATACGGTCGTGAATCTCTTTTCTGCCGTCCAGTGACATAACGACGTTAGACATTTCACGGTTGATGAATTCTATATTATCATCGTCGAGCAGAACGCCGTTGGTCGTAATTGTAAAACGAAAATTCTTGTTGTGTTTTTGTTCGAGTGAGCGTGCGTATTCGACGGTGCTTTTGACCACACCGAAGTTCAGCAGCGGTTCCCCGCCGAAAAAGTCCACCTCAAGGTTGTGTCGGCTGCCGGATTTTTCGATCAAAAAGTCGATTGCTGCTTTCGCGGTCTCCTCCGGAAGCCAGTTGCGCTTTCCGCCGTAGCAGCCCTCGTCCGCAAAGCAATATTCGCACTTCATATTGCAGTCATGTGCAATCAGCAAGCACATCGACTTTACAGGTGCAGAGGCAGTTCTGAACGAGGAAAGCCGTTTATCGTCCGGGCAAAACAGCTCTCCGCGGTCGCGCAGTTCCCCGAGTTCACTCCAGCAGACATCGACGTCTTCACGCGAACCAAGCTGATAGGCCTCTTCGGGCGCTTCTTTTCCCATCTCAAACGAGGCATAATCCAGCAAATCATAAGCGAGCTTGTCCAGCACATGGACTGCTCCGCTGTTGGTGTCGATTGCAATCCGATATCCGTTCAGCTCATATTTATGCAGCATTTTAAATCCTTCCAAAGACAACAAAAAGAGCCGGCCCCGCATTCAGAGGCGGCTCCTCATGCAGAAATTTTATTTTTGGGTTTTCGGAGAGAAGCGGCGATTGTTTTTATTGTTTTCACATTTCTGATTGGCAACCGTGCAGGATGTTTTGCAGGCCGACTGGCAGGACGCCTGGCATTCGCCGCATCCGCCGTTTTTGACGCTGGCGGTAAGCCGTGCTCCGGCAATGGTCTTGATATGGCTCATAATCAAACCTCCGAATATGATCTACAGAAAACTTCATTCTCAAAGTTTTCCGTTGTTTAATTATACCATACGGATAACGCTCTTTCAAGTTTTTAGCGATAAATTTTTGCTTTAATGAGCGCGGCTTCTTCGCCGTTTGTTCCCTGCGCCCAAAAATCCGCCAAGTGCGCCTGTAAAAAGGCATACTGCTAATTTGATCACCAGTTTCGAAAACACCACACCGCTGCCGAAGAACAACCCTATCGCAAAAATGATGATAAACGCAAAAAAGCCACACAGGATTCCGAATAGAACACATTTTTTACGGATGGACCCGGCTGTCATTAAACCACCGATTAAACCCGTAATTCCGCATATAACCCAACCGAGTGTTTCGATATAGCCAACCGGAGCACCGGCACTGAAAATCAATGCCCCTGCAAAGCAGATAACAGTTGAAATTAAAATAGACATGGCCGCGTACAGGATCGTCTTTTTTACCGCATTACCGGTGTCAAATTCAGCCGCAGACATAAAAACACCCTCTCGCATCAAGTTGTTGAAACCTATGCCGGGAGGGCGCTTTTTATTCCGTTTTATAAACTTTATTCTTCCTCGGATTTACGCATAGCGGTGATAGTCTGGATGGCCCATTTCATGATCTTCATCTTGTCGCGGTCAGAACCGGTTTCGATAACAATAGAGTCCTCACGGACGCTGACGACCGTTCCGGCGATACCGCCGATGGTGACGATCTCATCGCCGACTGCAAGCGCGTCGCGCATCATCTTCTGTTCTTTGTCGCGCTTTTTCTGCGGACGGATCATGAGAAAATACATTGCGAGAATCAATACGCCGAAAAGAATGACCGTCGACCAGATTCCGCCGCCTCCGAGCAGCGAATTCGAATCCGAAGCGGTGCTGACAGCCGAATCAACGACCGAAGTATCCGTAGGCGCTGCAGTGGTCAGTACCTCTGCCGAGGTTCCTGCGGCATCCAATAATCTGCCGATCAATAATAAAAAAGCGTTCATTTCTTCCAATCCTTTCAATTTCTGAGAAAAATTCACTTCCCGCGATGATTATACAATATTTCTATTGATATGGCAAGAGAAAAATTTCAAATGACAAATCCGCCGTTCGGGCTGAGAATCTGACCGGTAATGAATTCGGATTCCGCCAAAAACAGAACGGCTTTGGCGATATCGGACGGCGTGCCGAGTTTTTGAAGCGGCGTTTCATCGATTAAACCGGCGACATCTTCGTCGGAGAGTCCCCGGTTCATCTTGGTATCGATCACGCCGGGAGCAATACAATTGACGGTGATACCCGAAGGGCCGACCTCTTTGGCAAGCGCTTTGGTCAAACCGATGATAGCGGCTTTTGCTGCGGAATAATGCACTTCACAGGAGCTACCCGTGATACCCCAGATGGAGGAGATATTGACGATCGCACCGGATTTTTGCGAGATCATATAGGGAAGCGCTTCGCGGCAGCAATAAAAGCAGCCGTCGGCATTGATTCCGAACATCCTGTGCCACTGCTCGTCCGTGATATCGGTAAAAAGGGAAAATTCTGCGATTCCGGCGTTGTTAATCAATACGTCGATACCGCCGAATCGCTTGAAAACTGCCGAAAACATATTTTTAACCTGTGCTGAATCTGATACATCGGCTTTGACAGCGAATGCGGCTTCACCCAGTTCTTTCTCGAGCGATAATGCGTCTTCCTGCGATTGATGATAGTTCAACGCGACACGATACCCTTTTTCGGCGAAAATCCGAGCTGTCGCCGCGCCGATACCGCCTGAAGCGCCGGTGATCAATACCGTCTTCATTGTTGTCGTTTTCTCCCCTTCCCAAACATTTAGCTTTTACGTATCACGAAATGAATTTTCACTTCATTGATCCCTTGTCAAACCATACCGCTCTTCTTACTCTATTTGGGTTTTTGTAATGTGTTTTTTCAATATAGCCGTTCGGCGTTATGCCGGAATCAAGTAATTTTTGAATACCCTTATATCTGGAATCATCATTGTCACACCAAGATGGGCCGAGAATCAATTTGCCGCCGTCGGCCAAATACTCCTCCATGATGTGCTTAAAAAACATGATCTCGTCGTCTTCGGGAACTTGTCCCAATCCCCCGACATGAATATAGTCGAATTTTTGTTCGGTCTTCCAAAAAAACGAGTTGCCGATATAAAAATGTTCGCTCCACTGCGGAAGCCGTTCTTTTGCCAGTTCAATCAAACCTTCCGAGATATCTACCCCATACATTTGCAGGTCAAAGCCGACGGCTGCTGCCCATTGATGAACCATCTCACACAAATGCCCGTTTGCGCAGCCGACATCGAGAAAAGTTCCGTTTTTATAGATCGCCTCGACAATCGGCAGATGCGAGTACGCATAATGAAATGCGTCGCCCCCGTGTCCCGATTGCCCGCGTGGATTATTTTGTGCAAGATACATTTTTGTAAAATATACTTTATTAATTTCGTACCATTCGTTTTTGCCGATCTCATTGTTTTTTAACGCGGCATTCACATAGGCGTTGAAATCGTTGGCGAGGGGCAGCGATAAGGCGTAATTTTTGTCCATGAATCCCCCTTACAAAAAACGAACCCACCATCAATAGATTCATCAGTTGATGGTGGGCGGTCTGGTGCCGGTGGCCGGACTCGAACCGGCACGATATCGCTACCGGTGGATTTTGAGTCCACTACGTCTACCAATTCCATCACACCGGCGAAAGGTTTGACGCGAGAGCTATTATACCATTCCATCCGTACTTTTGCAAGAGTGAATTTTTTAAATTCGTTTTACTTGTGTAGGATTACAATTGATGTGTTACAAAAGGGAGGAGGAAAAAAAGAGTAGCG
>DAOSWV010000042.1 GCA_035380125.1 Oscillospiraceae bacterium | reverse complement strand
AGACCTTGTAGTCGTATGGCCCGATGACCGCGGTGGGATAGACCACAGAGACATTGAGTTCATTCTTTTTTGCGAGCTTGAGTACATATTCGGTCGCCATCGCCTTGGATTTGCCGTAAATACCGTCAAGCTTGTCGGGGAAAAACGCACTCGGTTCGGAGATCGGGGAACAGGTATCCGGTTTATAAATCGCATCAACACTGCTTATGTAGACGAATTTTTTAATCCGTTTTTTTACGCAGATATCGGCAAGGGTTTTCGTTCCCTCGTAATTCACCCGCATAACTTCGTCGGCGTTTTCATCGGTGATTGCGATCATGCCCGCACAGTGGATGACGATGTCGTCGCTTGTCAGCAGCCGATCGAGAAAATCGGGGTCGCTGAAATTGCCGACCGCGAGTTTGGTATTGAGGTCGGCGATGGCCTCATCATCGGTGCGGCGCACGACTAAAACGATGTCTTTATGTTCGCCGCAGAGCATTCTTGCGACATTATTGCCGATGTGTCCGGTTGCGCCGGTGACGACGAATCTGCTCATTTCAGTTCGACGACGGTCACGCCGTCTTCCCCCTCTCCGTATTTCCCGAGCCGGAAACTCTTGACGTTCGGATGGTCCTTCAATAACGCATGTGCCGCACGCCGCAGTGTGCCGGTGCCTTTTCCGTGAATAATCGTGACGGTGGAAAGATGGTTGATCACCGCGTCGTCGAGGAACTGTTCAACGACCGGCATGGCCTCCACCAGTTCCATATGCCGGATCATTACGCTGGTTTCCACCGCACGGTCAGCTCTTGAGATGCCGGAGAAACTCACATGGCCGTCATCTTTCTTCTTGGCTGCCTTTTTATCGGCCAGGCGGACGCGGGATTTTGCCACCTTGACCTTGCCCATGCCGATATCGACCGTGAGTTTGCCTTTTCCTTCGCCGATTTCGATAACAGTGCCGTTCTTGTCAAAGTCGGGCAGATAGACAAGGTCGCCGACGACAAGCGGGCGGGGCAGGGTATAATTCTCTTCATATCGTGGTTTTTGAACCGGATCGGCCACCTGTTCCATTTTTTTAATCTGCCCGGCAATCTCTGCTTTAGCACGGCGGGCCATTTCGTCGGGTTTGCTCTTATCCTCTTTTCGGATGGCCTCAATTTCTTTCATTAAACGGTCGTATTCAAAGCGCAGCGATTGGATGATGCGCAGCTGATCTGCACGCTGGCGTTCAATTTCTTTATCAAAATCGGACTGCGCTTTTTTCAGTGCGCGGTCGTGGTTTTGCTTTTCGACTTCGGCTTCACGGCGAAGGCGGCTCATTTCCTCGCTGTCATTCTCGAGTTTTTGGCGTTCACTTTCGAGTTGGCGCATCACTTTATCGAGTTCGAGGGTCTTTTTATCCATGACCTCTTTGGCGCGTTCGATGATTGAATCACCGACGCCCAGCCGGGTGGAGATGGCAAATGCGTTGGAACTGCCCGGTACGCCGATCAGCAGTTTATAAGTCGGCTTCAGGGTTGCCACGTCGAATTCGCAGCAGCCGTTGGTGACGCCGGGATTGGTGATGGCATATTGTTTTAATTCGGCGTAGTGGGTTGTTGCGACGATTTTCGCGCCCTTTTTACGCAGGTCTTCGAGAATCGAGACGGCCAGTGCCGCACCTTCGGCGGGGTCGGTACCCGCGCCGAGTTCATCGAGCAGCACCAGACTCTCGTGAGTCGCCTGTTCCAGTATTGAAACGATATTCGTCGTGTGCGCGGAAAATGTGGAAAGCGACTGCTCAATGCTCTGCTCGTCGCCGATGTCGGCTAAAATTTTATCGAACCAGCTGACGCGGCTGTGTTCGGCGGCCGGAAGCATCATACCGCAGCTCGCCATCATACAGAAAAGTCCCACTGTTTTGAGCACGACCGTCTTGCCGCCGGTGTTCGGGCCGGTGATGACCAGTGTGTCAAAATCATCACCGAGACGTACATCGACCGGCACAACTTGTTTTTTATCAATTAAAGGATGTCTTGCTTTTTTAATATCAATAATCCCGTCGTCGCCGTAGTCGGGCAGATAGCCGTTCATGGCAATGCCGAGTTCCGATTTGGCAAAGATTACTTCCAGCTTGACGGCGGCCTCACAGCTTTGAATCAAATCGTCCGCGCAGTCCCCGCATAACGACGAGAGCTCGGCTAAAATTCGCTCAATCTCAATCTGTTCTTTGCTCTCTAAAATCCGAACCTCATTGTTGGCCTCGACGACTGAAGCAGGTTCGACAAACAGCGTTGCACCGCTGGCAGAGACACCATGTACCAGTCCGGGGATGTTGGAACGGCACTCAACCTTAACCGGCACGACAAATCTGCCGTCCCTCATCATAATGACTTGCTCCTGCAGATATTTCGAATTGCCCGAAGAGGTGATAATGCCGTTCAGCCGGGTACGGGCGCTGTCCTGTGCGGCGCGCATCTTCCTGCGGATGTTGGCTAAGGTTGGGCTTGCGCTGTCTGAAAGCGTCTCCTCGTTGGCAATGGAATTCTCAATCCGATCCTCGATGTCCTTATGCCCCGTCAGAGAAGAGAAAAGCCGGTCTAAAACGGTTTCCTCTTCGCCGCAGTTGCGCCGGTAGGTGATCAGTGTGCGTACCACGCGCATGGAGGCGGAAATTAACAATAATTCGCGAATCGAGAGCGAACCGCCTGCCGCAGCCCGCCTGAGCAGATCCGCACGCATGGAGAGCCCGTAAAAAGAAGGCGCCCCGAGTTTGAGTGACATCTCGTAGGCGTCTTTTGTTTGCAGAATCATCATTTTACCGGTTTCGTAATCGCCGCAGGGCAGCAGGGAAAGCGCCGTTTCTCTGGCTTCGGCGCTGGAACACTTTTCAGCGAGCATCGCGGTGATCTTGTCAAATTCAAGAATCCGGCTCTGTTTTTGTCTGTTGTATGTCATTGATACTCTCCTCAAACTCCAAAAGGGAGTTGTAATAATCCAACGCGGGGAGTTTCGCATCGATGTAATATCGGATGTAATATTCCGCAAGTCGGGAAAAGCCCTCTGCCGCCTCGCCCGTGAGTGTAAAAGAAAACAGTCCCTTTGTATCGTCACCGATTGAAGCTGTAATTGCTTTTAAAATCGGAGAACTGATCGCAACAGCACCCGTGTGGGCTGCCGCACATTTTTCGCAGTAACCGCCGCCGTCCGCGACGGAAAACGCACTGATCTCGGGATCGCTGCAGCAGACACAGCGTTCAATCTCAGGTTTCCAGCCTGCTAAAGCCGCAATCCGGAGCTCCATTACAGCCTTCAAAAGCCGGATATCGCGCTTTTTACCCGCAAGCAAAAACAGCATATTTCCGAACAGCGCATACAGCGACGGATCGGTTTCGCCTGAAAATATAGTCAGAATCAGTTGTGCAATGTAACCGGCTAAGCAGTAGCTTTTCAACGACATCCGCAGCGCAAAAAACTGTTCCGTAATCTCGGCATCGTCTAAAGTATATCCACCGGAGGAAGAAAATAACTCCATTTTCGAAAGCACGAACGGTTCGGTCGCGGCACAGAGCTTATTTCGAGGATTTCGTGCACCGGCGGCATAGACGCGCAGAAGCTGACCGTCCTCGCATAAAAGTCGGATCAGCCGATCGGATTCCCTGCGGTTTTCGGTGGTCAGAACGATTGCGCCGACGGTCCGTTTCATTGCAGTGGATTTCCTTTCTCACCCGGAAGAAGTTTTGTGCGAATGAGTTTTATTTCTAATAAAGTCCGGGTGCAGTTTTTACCCTTCGAAATTGAGACCGAAGTTTTTAATCAGCGCTTCATTCTCCCGCCAGTCGGGCTTGACTTTTACCCAAAGTTCCAGCGAGACGGGAACGCCGAAGAAGTCTTTCAGCGCACTCTGTGCGGATTTTCGGATTTGTTTGAGCATCTGTCCGTTCTTGCCGATCAGCATACCCTTGTGGCTGTCGCGTTCACAGTAGATGTTGGCGTCGGCGTCAATGCCCTCCGAGGTTTCTTCAAAGCGCTCGATGACAACCGCGACGCCGTGCGGAATTTCCTGCTGCATGTAATTTAAGATTTGCTCGCGGATATATTCGGCGCAGATGACTCGTTCCGGCTGGTCGGTCAGCTCGTCGGAATCGTACATGAACGGCCCGGGTTTCGCCAGTTTGGAAACCGCACTGAGGATGTCCTTTACCCCGTCGCCGGACACGGCGCTCACGGGAAGTATTTCATTGAATGTATATAGCTTCGAAAAAGCATCCATTTGCGGAATCATTCGTTCTTTTTGCTTTAAAAGGTCAATTTTGTTAATGACAAGAATTGCAGGGAGTTTTTGCTTGTTTAAGTTTTCGATGACTGAGAGCTCGGCGGGTTTGGGCTTTTTTCCGGCTTCGGCCACGAGGATGACGATATCGCTGCCCGAAGCGGCATTTTGGATACTTTTAACCATGTTGCGCGAGAGCGCATCCTTGGGCAGCAGCAGCCCCGGTGTGTCAGTAAATGCGATTTGAGTATTGCCCTCGGTGTGGATGCCTAAAATCGTCGTACGGGTCGTCTGAGGTTTCGGTGTGACAATCGCCACTTTTTGCCCGAGAATTTTATTTAAAATAGATGACTTGCCCACATTCGGCGCACCGGTAATGCAGGCAAAGGCAAATTTGGTTTGATTTTGTTCATCCATTCTCTTACCTCGTCAGTCCAAGATTTTGCAAAATGGCCTCTTCCTTTTCGCGCATGATACGCTTGTCCTCTTCGGTCATATGATCGTATCCGAACAGGTGCAGCATTGCATGTACGGTCAGATAGGCAAACTCACGCTGTACGCTGTGTCCGAACTCTTTGGCTTGCATAAAAGCGTGATCGGCAGAAATTAAAATATCGCCGAGCATCAGACGCCCCGTTTCCGGGTTGGTGTCAAAAGTTTTGCCGTCGGACATGGGGAAGGAGAGCACATCGGTTGAATTATCGATGTTGCGAAATTTAAAATTGACGCCCCGGATGGAAGTGTCATCGAGGAAGGTGAGATTGACTTCAAAAAGCATGCCTTCTTTTTCGCCGGCGGCTATTGCACAGCAGCAATCACGCAGCAATGCGCGCAGCTCATTATCCGCCCGAAAAGTCGGATGGCTGTTATAAATGGTGACGATGACACTCTTTCGCATGTGGGGACCTTCCTTTCCGAGGGGGAGTTATTGTTTCTCTTCGTTTTGGTATGCTTTGATGATCTCCTTGACAATTCTGTGGCGAACCACGTCGCTCTCGTCAAACCGCGCCGACGCGATGCCGTCAATGTTGCGCAGCAGCCGTACGGCTTGCAAAAGGCCGCTGCTTTTACGGTTTGGAAGGTCAATTTGTGTGATATCGCCCGTGATGATGGCCTTGGAATTAAAGCCGAGGCGGGTCAGAAACATTTTCATCTGTTCACGGGTGGTGTTCTGGGCCTCGTCAAGAATGATAAAGGAGTCGTCAAGGGTCCGGCCGCGCATATAGGCCAACGGCGCAATTTCAATGCTGCCGCGTTCAATATATTTGGCGCATGATTCCATGCCGAGCATATCATACAGCGCGTCATAAAGCGGGCGAAGATACGGATCAATCTTTTGCTGGAGATCGCCGGGCAAAAACCCGAGTTTCTCTCCGGCCTCAACCGCCGGGCGGGTCAGTACAATACGGGAGACCTCGTTTTTGGCGAAAGCGGCGACCGCCATAGCCACGGCCAGATAGGTCTTGCCGGTGCCGGCAGGACCGACGCTCAGCACGATGGTGTTGTTTTTAATCAGTTCAATATATTTTTTTTGTCCGGCGGTCTTGGGACGCACCGGTTTTCCGCGCGGGGTGATGATGATGGTTTTGTCGTCGGACAGTTCGGTGAGTTGATCCGCTTTTCCGGCTGCCGTGGTGCTGATGCAGTAATCAACCGTTTGGTCGGTGACCGCCTGTCCTTTTGAGATCATTTTAGACAGCGCTGAAAAGACGTCAAAAGCATGATCGACGGCCTTTTGTTCACCGGAGATTTTGAGTTCACCGCCTCGGTTGATGATCACGACGCCGAAACCGGACTGTACGGCCTGTAAATTGCGGTCCATTTCACCACAGAGCGTCGACACGCCCTCATAATGGTCCATTGTAAAAACACGTTCGATGAAAAACTCCTCCCAACGACGTTTTCTGCGATTATTATATCATATTTTGGGCGTTCATACAATGCCCGGACGGTATTTTTTGGTCTTTTAGAAAATAAAATGAACAGGGTGAGACGGTATGAAAATGGAAGAGAAAACAGGAATCCTTACCTCGGCAATGAGCAAAGACAGTGTTCAGATCAGTGTCAGCGGCAGGACTCTCGCGCTGGTTGAAGGATGCCTTGGCGTTTTGGAATACAGCCGTGAAGCAATACGGCTTTCCACAGGAAAGAGCTCCGTTCGTTTTTCGGGAGAGGCGCTCAGCATCAGCAGTATGAACAAAAATTCGGTGGTGGTCAGCGGAAAGATCACGAATATTGCATTTCTAGGGGCAAATAAATGTTAAAGTTGCTGCGTTTTATCCTCGGATATCTCGAAATTGAGATCAGAGGCGGCTTTTTCGAACGGTTTCTTACGCTCTGCACAAATGCGGGTGTAAAGTTATGGGGCATTACGCAAGACGGGGAAGCGATTCGTGTTTGTGTGCGGCGTTCTGCTTTTAAAAAGCTGCGCAAGTATCGCCGAATGACCCATGTCAAAATAAAAATCGTCGCTCGACACGGTCTTTTTGAGATCGTCAGGCGTTATAAACTCAGGGTTGGGTTTGCAGTGGGAGCAATTTTATTTTTTGCCTTGTTTTTTGTGATGTCGCAGTTCATTTGGACCATCGATATCAGCGGAAACGAACGCCTGAATGAAGATGAAATACTTTATACACTGGAACGCTGCGGCATTGTGACCGGTATGCAGAAAAACGGCTTCGATCCCAATACTGCGGTCAGCCGTTTGTATCTGGAGAATTCAGAAATTGCATGGATTGCATTAAACGTCAAGGGAACGACGTTGTATGTCGAACTGCGTGAGCGTGTTTATCCGCCGGATATGCTGCCTCAAAACCGCCCCTGCAACGTAGTTTCGGCTTATACGGGGCAGGTTATCCGTATGTATGTGTATGACGGAAAACCGGAAATTCAAACGGGGGATGCTGTTGTGAACGGTCAGCTGCTGGTCTCCGGCGTTTTGGAAGATCGGGAAGGGGCGGTACGCTATACCCATGCCAGAGCCAGCGTCATCGGCGCGGCAAGAATTGAAAAACAGGTGACGATCGGTTATTCACAGACAAAAATCGAGATTTCCGACGACGAAAAAATACGGTATGAATTCGGTATACTGAGCTTGAAAATCCCGCTGTATTTCTCAAAACCCGATCTGACCTATGACAGAAGCGAAACAGTGAAACGGCTGACGGTGTTTGGCGCGGAATTCCCCATTTACATACGCAAAATCACATTTCGGGAGGTAATCGAAAGCGAATACACCTTGACCGAAGAACAGGCGCTGGCTTATGGAATGAGTGAATTGGCGCTGTTTGAAACCGAGGATTTGGCAGGCGCCAAGATCACGGCCCGCGATATTCAAAAGACCGTCACCGATCAGGGCATAATCCTATCGGCTGTCTATTCGTGTGAGATCGAAATGGCTTTGGAACAAGAGATTATGATTGAATTTGAAAATTGATTATCTGCCAAGCGTCGATCAATTTATCGAGCGACCATGCGGCATTTGCGGGACTTGTAGAGGGAAGCTTTATGCTCCCGATACTCGTTTTTGGATAAATTAACTTTTTATATAATTCACTTGACGCGCTGCCGTTGGTGAAAATCTTTTTGACATTACTGTTTATTAAAATCGTGCCGATATCATTTGGGATGACGTTTTGAATACTGCTGTCGGACGAGCCTTCGATTTCACAGGAGGCAATCACATCCCACAGTGCGATTCTGTTCGCATACAAAAAATCTTTTTTCTCCGGGATCGTCATAGGTGTTTCGCAGTGAAAAACGGCTGAGACGACTTTCCAGAACCGATTTTGCGGATGGCCGTAGAAAAACTGCTGCTCCCTTGATTTGACTGAGGGAAAGCTGCCTAATATTAAAATTTCGGAATCCATGTCATATAGCGGCGGAATGTTGTGAAGCTGCTTCAAATCCATCGCCTCCTACGCCCATTATATCATCCTTTACCCCAAAGCTCAAAATCCACTTGAAGTTTTCACCATAAAATGCTATAATTCACATCGGTTCGATTTTAAGGAATCCACCGGAAAAATCCGGAACATGACGGAGGTGTATTGTGGAGTTTAATTTGCACGATAAAAAAGGTTTTATATGCGATATGGACGGTGTCATCTATCACGGCAACCGGATTTTAGAAGGGGTGTCGGATTTTATTGACTGGCTGAACCGTAACGATAAAAGATTTCTCTTTCTGACCAACAGCAGTGAGCGGTCTCCTTTGGAACTTCGCCAAAAGCTCCAGCGGATGGGTCTCGACGTGGGTCAGGAACACTTTTACACCTCAGCGCTTGCTACAGCAAGTTTTATTGCGTCTCAGGCGCCCGGCTGCACGGCTTATGCCATCGGCGAGGCGGGATTAATCAATGCCCTTTATGATCAGGGCATCACCATCAACGACGTCAACCCTGATTATGTGGTCGTCGGCGAGACGCGAAATTATAATTATGAGAGCATCATCCGAGCTGTGCGGTATATTCAAAACGGGGCAAAGCTGATCGGCACCAACTCGGATCTTACAGGACCGTCCGAGGGCGGCATTATCCCCGCGACTCGTGCGCTGATCTCTCCGATTGAACTCGCCACCGGAAAACAGGCCTATTTTGTGGGCAAGCCGAATCCGCTGATGATGCGGACAGGTCTGAAACTGCTCGGCTGCGGCAACGACGAGACGGCAATCATCGGCGACCGGATGGATACCGACATCATCGCCGGCATCGAGTCGGAAATCGACACGGTTTTGGTATTGTCCGGTGTGACCCAGCGCGAGATGATTCATACATTTGCTTACAGCCCGAAATATATCTTTGAAAATGTAGGAGGAATTGTACATGCCGCGCGTGCCGATTGACCCCAGAACCCTCAAACCCATCGCCTCGAAAACAAAAAAACGTAAACTCGGGTGGCTCATTTTCAGCGGTGTGTTGTTGGTGATATTGATCATTGCCGCAATCAGCTTTATCACATTTGCGAATCGTATGCAGACTTATGATCTGTATAAAAACACGCCCGACTTTTGTCAGGGGATTGTGGATGCCTTCGCCGCAAAAGCTGACGCGGATGGTTCCATACAGATTGCAGCTTATACGAATACAGCAGCAATCAATTACGGAACGGGCAATCAAATCGACGTAATGGGGCCGGGCGGAACCGAAAGCGATGTCTCGAGTTATAATGATTATAAGGATTACTTCGATTCCAAATCGACTTTCGCGATCAAAAAGACTTTCAGAACCTCAATTGCCCAGATTATTCTTTACAGACGTGACACGGCCAATGATCTGTATACGGTCAGTTTCATTGAAGAGACCAATGAGATCGGTTATAATATGATTCTGGTCTACGTCAGCAAACCGCTCGGTGGTTTGGAAGCGGCCAGAGATTATTTCGGCAATAACGGTGAAAAGGTCTTCACCATGATGAACGACAACTGGTATTACGTCCAGGATCTCGGTGTTTAAGTACCTGTTCAAGTATATCTGAGAGATCGCGGGCTTGATGCTGCGCGGTCTCTCTGCGTATATAAACCCTTTGAAAGGATTCGAAATCATGAACTATTCACATATCGTCTGGGATTTTAACGGCACGATTTTGGATGATCTCTGGGCGGGCATCATGAGCGAAAACGTCTTGCTGCGCCGCCGCGGAATGCCGGAATTTAAAACCTTGCGGCAATATTACGAGGTGTTTTGTTTTCCGATCAAAAAATATTATGAAAATCTCGGTTATGATTTCAACACGGAGTGCTATGAAGATGTCGCCAATGAATGGATGAAGGAATACACCTTTTTCAGCGGGTTTTCGCCGATTAAAAGCGGCGTACGGGAAGCGGTTGAACATTTTAAAATTCTCGGTCTGACGCAGACCATTATCTCGATGAGCGAGGTGGAGATCATGAAACGCCAAATCGCCTCATTCGGCATTACGGATTATTTTAACGAGATTCTCGGCCTTGACAACAATCTGGCACACAGCAAGCTCGAACTCGCCCGGGGATGGAAAGAACGTATCAAACCGCGAAAGGTCCTGATGTTGGGTGACACTACGCACGATATCGAAACCGCAGAAGTGTTGGAAGCTGACTGCGTCCTGATTGCCGGCGGTCATCAGTCAAAGGAAAGCCTTTTACAATGCGGAGTACCGGTCATTGATTCGGCAGCAGAACTCATAAACAATCTATTATAACGGATATATAAAAAGTAAAAGCGGCCCTTTCGGACCGCTTTATTGTATCCAGAAAACCACTCGCTAGGCGAGTGGTAGAAAAAAAGGCTAATG
>DAOSWV010000041.1 GCA_035380125.1 Oscillospiraceae bacterium | reverse complement strand
CCGTAATCCTTTTTTCTTTATCCTTTTTGTAACACATCATTGACAAACCTACATTATTCCCTTGTTTTTCGAAACATGGTATGTTATACTGATTATGCTAACATTTGGGAGTGAACGAACATGAAATTGATTCAGAAACTGGTCAAATCGTTTTGGTTTGGCAATTATGATGCCGATACTTTTCTTGATCTTCACAAAGAAATCACTGACACCAACCTGTTTTTAATGAAACGTGTCAGTATGGCATTTGTTTTTATCACTGCGCTGCCGTTTATTTTTGCCCTTCTTATCGAATCCCTATCCGGCGCACTTGTTTTGTATGCGTCTCTTGTGATTGTCTCTCTGCTGGCGCAAATCGTTTGCCGCCTGTATTTGCCGAAGCATCCCCGCATGGTTATCACTATCTATCAGTTATTTTATTTTTCACTGATGTCTCTGGCGATCATTCTCGGCATCACCTTCCAGCCCGACACGCCCTCGGTGGTCATCTGCGTGCTGTTGGCGATCATGCCCATATTCATGCTCGATAAACCGGGAAAAATCGCTTTGATTTCCCTGCTGCCCGTAACCGTATTTTGCGTTGCCTCCTTAGAAACCAAATCCCACGATATCGCGGTTCTCGAGTGTGTCAACTGCCTGACTTTCTATGTGGTCGGATTTTTTGCCGGGCGGCATTATACGAACACCAAAATCGAAGAAATCATCACCCGCAACCGGCTTGAACATCTCTCCGAAACCGACGCATTAACCGATCTTTATACACGCGGTGCCATTGAAAAACGAATCTATAATCATCTCAATCAACGCCACATACTCTCGGCAATGATGTATTTTGACATCGATAATTTCAAACAGATTAACGACACCTTCGGGCACCAGTACGGTGACAAAATTTTAACCGATGTAGCCTCAGCCCTCAAAGGGGTTTTCCGTTCCACCGACTATATTTCACGACTCGGCGGCGACGAATTCATCGTATTTCTGCCCAGTGTTCCGAGCAAAGAGTGGATGGAATTTAAGGCCGGACAGGTGGTTGAACTGCTCAACCGAACTTATACCCACGACGGAAAAACCCGTACGATCTCAGCAAGTTTGGGTCTTGCATTTTCCGAAAACGGCCAAGGCACTTATGACGACTTATATAAAAATGCGGACCGCGCCATGTACGAGGCCAAACACGCGGGTAAAAACCAATTCTTCATCTACGACAGCGCTCTTATGAATTGATTGCTTTTTCCAATACCGCACGCAGCTTTTCCTTGGAGGCCGCACCTTCATGCAGTTTCCGGTTCCCCATCCAAAGACACGGCACATAATAATAATCATATTGATCGGCGAGCGCGGAATTTTCGCGCTCCTCGATTTTTTTAATTGAAATTTTCGCAAACTCCGGATTTTCTTCAGACAATTCCTTCAACATACGATCGGCAGAATAACAAAACGGACATCCGGCAAGATAAAAATAAGTCAATTCTTTCATAAAAGCCCTCTGAAATTTTCAATGACATGGAATGTCGTCATATTGGCGTTGTGGAAATTGTCCGCGCCGTGCAGCGCCGTGCGCGACACGAGCAAAATATCGTCGCCATCGATGATGAAAGTCGGGTATTGGAATCCCACGTCCTTCGGGTCTTCGTCCCGGTGGTCGATCAGGATTTTCAACACGCGCCAATGAATCAAATCGGGCGAGGCCTCCAGCGCAAGCACATTGCGCTGTCCCGGGGTTTGGGGATTTACGCAGATGTTGCCCGCCGCGATGTATTGTTTGCTCTTTTCATCATAAACGACGTGGCTTCGGCTGTTGGAACCGCTCGGCATCTCGACAAACCGCTCGACTGTCAGCGGTTTTTCGGGATTGTCGGGATCGCCGCGCAACAGCACGCCGACACCGTATTCCGGCTGACAGCCGACCAATCCGATGCGGATCACACAGACGATCCCGCCGTCTTTTGCGACCACGGGGCTGGCCTCAAGCATCCCTTTCGGATTGCTGCGCTTCGGCGCGCCTTTTTTCACCCAATCGGCATCGTATTGATCCTGCGAAAAATCGGAACAGACCCAGTTTTTCGGGTCGAGCAAATCGCTGTCTGCGGGTGCGCTCATCAGGCAGTTCGTGAATCCGCCGCGTTCTTCCCAGCTGCCGAAATCCGCCGCGATCCAGATGCGGCCTTGATGAATGATCACCGGCGACGGGCAAAACTGCCAGCCGTTGTGAATCGACATGCCGCTGCCCCGAAACAGATGCGTCGGCGCGCCCCAGGTTTCGCCCTCATCGTCCGACGCGCCGATCACGACGTCGCCGTTTTCGGTGGCGCAGCCCATCAGAAACAGCCGCCCGTTGTGCATAAACAGCTTGCCCCAGAAGCAGGGGAAAATATCGGTCAAATAGCGCCAGGTCTTGCCCCGGTCATCCGAGCGGAAAATCAACTCGAGGTTTTGGCAGCCGTGACCCTCAAACAGATCCATCGACGCCAATAATGCGCCCGACGGTAATTTTACAATCGACGGGCTGCACAGAAAACGCCCGGAAAAGGCATACTGCGTGTCCTCGGGGTGCAGATAATTCACGGTGACGCCGTTTGCGGGTGCGCCGCCGGTCATAACCAAACGCACATTGCCGCAGGTTCCGTCTTCGCGCGAAATCGTGACCTCATATTCGTGTTCATATAAAAGCCCCTCGATACGCAGCACGGAGGTTGCCGCGGGCTGTTCTTTCCACGTCTCGGTTCCGCGTTCCCGCCATTTTAAAATGTGGCTGCCGTTGTCGCCTTTATCGAACCACTCCAACTCCAAAGCGTCCTTTTCGGGCGCCAGCCGTACGATATACGGCAGCAGCGCTTTGGCCATTTCATCCGGCCGTGTATAAGGTTTAAATCCCCAAAATAAATCCGCTCTCATGTGAATATCCTTTCAGCAATGATTTTGCATTCATGGTATCACACTCAAACGGACAATTCAAGCGGCGGCGGGCAGTGCCCGCTCACAAACGCGTCTCAGAATCTGCAAACCGGTCACCTGATAGCGCGCGCTTCCTCACTCGGTGTTGTTTTATATTAAGATATAAGCTTTGTATGTAACAGATCGGATTACCTGCCTTATTTCGCCTTGGTTTCACAATACACACAGCGGTAAATGCCCTTTTCACGGTCGGTCAGCTTGAACACATGCGGCAGTTCCTGTTCCGTCGAGGTGATGCAGCGCGGATTTTTGCAGGCAATCACGCCGCTGACACGGTCCGGCAGCTCCAAATGCACCTGTTTGACCTTTTTGCCGTCGGCGATATAGGTGACGGTGATGCCCGGGTCGAGATACCCCAGCACATCAAGATTTAAATCGATCGGCTGACAGATTTTTAAAATATCCTTTTTGCCCATCTTTTGGCTATCGGCATTTAAAATAATCGCCACCGTGCAGTCGAGCCGGCCCAGATTCAGCACATTGTAAATTTCCATGGCCCGACCGGCCTTGATGTGGTCAAGTACAATGCCGTCGGTGATCGGATTGACAATCATAATGATGCTCCTTTACAGAAACTGTAGGGGCGAACTGCGTTCGCCCGCGTAAGATCACCCCGTCGTTAACGTGTCACTCATAACGGGCGAACACAGTTCGCCCCTACACTGCCACGGGTCTGTCACTTTACGTTTTACACTTTACACTTTACGCTTTTTAAAGTCCCAATAACCTCAGAATCAGCGCCATTCGCACATATTTCCCGTTCAGCACCTGTTTGAAGTAGCGGGCGCGCGGGTCGTCGTCGACCTCAACCGAAATCTCGTTGACCCTGGGAAGCGGATGGAGAATACATAAATCTTCCTGCGCACGCTCGAGTTTTTCGCAGGTCAAAATGTAGCTGTCTTTGAGCCGCACATAGTCGGCCTCGTTGAAAAATCGCTCACGCTGCACCCGTGTCATATATAGCACATCCAGCGTCCCGATTACGCTCTCCAAATCGGCGGTTTCAAGGTATTCGATATGGTTCTTCTCAAGTACTTCCTGCCGCAGATATTCGGGAATGGTCAGTTCCGGCGGCGAAATCAAGACGAATCTGACGTTTTCATAGCGCGACATCGCGCCGATCAGCGAATGCACGGTGCGCCCGAATTTCAAATCGCCGCAGAGCCCGACGGTCAAGCCGCCGAGCCGCCCTTTTTCACGCCGGATCGTCAGCAGGTCGGTCAGCGTTTGGGTCGGGTGGTTGTGTCCGCCGTCCCCGGCGTTGATCACCGGCACACCGGCCTTCAGTGAGGCGACGAGCGGCGCACCCTCTTTGGGATGGCGCATCGCGATGATGTCGGCGTAGCAGCCGACCGTGCGCACCGTATCGGCCACGCTCTCGCCCTTGGAGGCCGAGGAGCTGTTCGCCTCGGAAAATCCCAGCACATTGCCGCCCAATTCATACATCGCCGCCTCGAAACTCAGCCGCGTGCGGGTCGATGGCTCGAAAAACAGCGTCGCCAGTTTTTTGCCGTGGCAGCGTTCCGAATAGGCCGCCGGATGGGCGATAATATCGTCCGCCGTGTCGAGCAAATTCTCGATTTCAGCGGTGCTGAGGTCTAAAATATCAATCAAACTGTTCATTTGATCACCTTTATCCAATTCTCATCGGCGGGATTATCGCGAAAAGCCAGCAGGCGGTTCACGTCCCCGGGAATGATATAGCCCTCCTGTGCAGCTACCTGCGCGATTGTGTCAAAATCGAGCAGGCTGACGTTTTTCAATCCCGCCGCCGCCAGTTTTTCCGTGCCTTTTTTCATGCCGTAGGTGAAGATGCTTGCGATGCCGAGCACTTCCGCACCCGCTTCCCGCAGCGATTCCGCCGTCTCGATTGCGCTGCCTGCGGTTGAGATCAAATCCTCGACGACGACCACTTTCTGCCCCGGTTCCAGCCGCCCTTCGATCTTATTGTTGCGCCCGTGGGTCTTGGCCTCGCCGCGTACATAGCCCATCGGCAGCCCGGTCAGATGGCCGATGATGGCCGCGTGGGCGATTCCGGCGGTGCTGGTGCCGAAGAGCGCCTGCACATCCGAATAGTTTTCTTTGATCATTCCGGCCAGTGCGGATTCGACGATATTCCGCACTTCGGGCGCGGTCAGAATCAGCCGATTGTCACAGTAGACCGGACTCTTGATGCCGCTGGCCCAGATAAACGGCTCTTCGGGCCGGAAAAACACCGCACCGATCGACAGCAGCCCGCGTGCGATCTCCTCTTTGATGACATTCATGATTTTATACCTCTAAAAAGTCGTGTTTACAGCGCCGCCAAGCCGCCGCAGGATCCCCCGCTTGCGTGATTGAGCGCCCGACGACGATGAAATCCGAACCCGCCGCCCGTGCGCCCGCCGGATCCATGACGCGCACCTGATCGCCCACCGACTCCTCGGCGAAACGGATGCCCGGCGTCACGGTCAAAAAGCCGTTTCCGCAGGCCGCATGTACGCCGGCTGCTTCCAGCGGAGAGCAGACCACGCCGTCCAGACCCGAATCCTTGCAGTGCTTCGAATAGCCGATGACGACCTCGGGCAGAGGCCGTTCGATATAGAGTTCTTCCCGCATGCTCTCCTGACTGGTCGAGGTCAGCATGGTCACGCCGATGATCAGCGGACGCGGCCCCGAAAAACCTTCCAGCCCATCGAGCGCAGCCTCCATCATGGCACGGCCGCCGCCTGCATGCAAGTTAATCATATCCGCGCCGAGTTCCGACAGCACCCGCATGGTCTTTTTGACCGTAGTAGGAATATCGTGCAGCTTCAAATCGAGGAAAATCCGGTGTCCGCGCGCCTTTAAAGCCCGCACAATGGCCGGACCCTCGGCGTAAAACAGCTCCATGCCGATCTTGACATAGGGCCGCTCGTTGCCGAAGCGGTTTAAAAACGAAATGGTCTGCGCCGTGCTGCTGAAATCGCATGCGATGATGATGTCCCTGTTCATAAGTTTATACCTCCTATGATATCTGTGAGCCGTTCAATCCGGTATTTGGCCATGACCGACGGCAGGTCTGCGATAATTTTCGGGCAGATCAAGGGATCGACCAGATTCGCCGAGCCGATCTGCACTGCGGCTGCCCCCGCGAGCATCATCTCGATCACGTCTTCGGCGCTTGAGATTCCGCCCATGCCGATGATCGGGATTTTGACGGCTTTGTACACCTGGTAGACCATCCGCACCGCCACCGGAAACACACCCGGCCCCGAATAGCCGCCGGTGACGTTGGCCAAAACCGGTTTTCTGCGGTTCAGGTCAATCCGCATCCCGAGCAGCGTGTTGATTAACGACACGCCGTCAGCGCCCTCGGCTTCGACCGCTTTTGCGATCTCCGTGATGTCGGTGACATTGGGTGTTAGTTTGATAAATACCGGCTTTTTCGTGACCGCCTTGACCGCCTTGGTGACCTGCGCCGCCGCTTTCGGGTCGGTGCCGAAACTCATCCCGCCGCCGTGGACGTTCGGGCAGCTGATGTTGACTTCTAAAATCCCTACCTGCTCTACTTCGTCCAGCGCCTTGCAGCAGCAGACATATTCGTCGATGGAAAACCCGCTGACATTGGCGATCACGGGTTTTTTATATATTTCAAACAGTTTCGGCAGTTCCTCAGAGATCACTTTTTCGACACCGGGATTTTGCAGTCCGACCGCGTTTAACATGCCCGCCGGACACTCGGCGATACGCGGCCCGGGGTTGCCGAAGCGCGGCTCTTGAGTCGTTCCCTTGAAAGCGATCGACCCGAGGACGTTCAAATCATATAACGGCGCATATTCAGCGCCGAACCCGAACACCCCGCTGGCCGGAATGACCGGATTATCGAGCCGCAGCCCCGCCAGATTTACGCTGATGTCTACCATAGCAAGTCCTCTTTCAGTAACACCGGACCGTCCTTGCAGATGCGCTTCGAGCCGCTTTTGGTCTCGCAGCTGCACCCCATGCACGCGCCGAATCCGCAGGCCATACGCGCCTCAAAGCTCAGCTGCCCGTCGACCGGACAGGCCTTAAAAACCGCTTTCAGCATCGGTTCCGGTCCGCACGCGCAGTAATCGGTGTAGTCCAACCCTTTCACCGCGTCGGTGACAAAGCCCTTTTTCCCCATTGTGCCGTCGACCGTCGTGACCCGTACCGGAACGCCTAATGCCTCAAATTCTTTGACCAGCATCGCGTCTTCGGCATTGTTGAAACCCAACACCGCAATCGGTTTTTTGCCCTGTGCGATTAACGCTTTAGCCAGCCCGTAAAGCGGCGGCGTTCCGACACCCCCGCCGATCAAGAGCGGTTTTTGCCCGCAGCGATTAATGTCAAATCCGTTTCCGAGCGGCAGTAATGCCGAGAGTTCGTCGCCCGACGCCATTCTGCTCAATGCTTCGGTGCCTTTTCCGATCACTTTATAGATGATATCGACGCTCTCTTCGTCCCAATCGCAGATTGAGATCGGTCTGCGTAAGTATAGCCCGTCGATTCGGATGTTCAAAAATTGCCCCGGCGCGGTGAAGCCGTGTTCCGGGCAAATCAACTTCATTCGAAAGACGTCGCGCGCAATCGGGTAATTCCCCGCGACCACACAAATCCGGTCATTCATCCGAAATCACGCTCCTTCCACACGATCTCGCCGCCGACCGCCGTCATGCGCACTTTTCCGTACACTTCGCGACCTGCAAACGGCGTGCTTTTGCCCATGCTTGCAAATTCGGCAGGGTTGATGATGGTTTTGCAATTCGGGTCGATCACCGTCAAATCCGCCGGTGCGCCGACTTCCAAATTCGAACCCAGTCCGAATAATTTAAACGCGTTATCGTGCAATAAAGCCATCAGTTTTTCAAAAGTCAGGATGCCCTTTTTGACCAATTCGGTGTAGAGCAGCGGCAGCGCGGTCTCAAGCCCGACAATGCCCATCAAACTGCCCCGCAGCCCCTGTGTCTTTTCGTGTGCGGCGTGCGGTGCGTGGTCGGTGGCAATCACATCAATCGTACCGTCCAAAAGCCCCTCGATCAACGCCGCGCGGTCGGATTTTTCGCGCAGCGGCGGATTCATCTTGAACGCGCCGTCGTCTTTTAAATCGTCTTGCGTTAAAATCAAATAGTGCGGCGCGGTCTCGCAGGTCACCGGAAGCCCCTCGGCTTTGGCTTTGCGGATCAGTGCGACGCTCTCTTTGCACGAGACGTGGCAGATATGATAACGTGCACCGGTCTCTCTTACCAGTGCTAAATCGCGTTCGATTGGTCTCCACTCGCTCTCGGAGCTGATACCCGCAATTCCGTGTTTTTTCGCATAGGCCCCGTCGTGAATCGCGCCGTTTTTCACAAGGGCGTTATCTTCGCAGTGGGCGCAGACCAGCGCATTGATCCGTTTGGCCTCGGTCAGCACTTGCCGCATCATGTCTTCGTTCTGCACGCCCTTGCCGTCGTCGGAGAAGGCGAACACCCACGGCTGCATCCCCGCCATCTGTGACTGCACCCGCCCGGCTTGTCCGAGCGTCAGCGTGCCGTAAGGCAGCACATGAATTTTGGCGTCACTGCGAATCGGGGCAAGCACTTCGGCCAGATGCGAAACGGTGTCGGGGCACGGCGAGAGGTTCGGCATCGCGCAGACGGTGGTATATCCGCCCTTCGCGGCTGCCGTCGTGCCGGTTTTCATGGTCTCTTTATACAAAAAACCCGGCTCTCTCAGATGCACATGAACATCTGTGAGACCGGGTAATACAAACGCTGATTCAGTTGAAAAAACGGTTTTCCCTTCGGGCGAAACGGGTTGCGGGGAAATGGTTGAAATGCGGCCGTCGGAAACCGCAAGATTCATCGGTTTCAGCGATCCGTTCGTAAACACGCTACCGCCGGAGAGGATAAAGTCCATTTTGCACCTCCGTTGATCTTTACATGAAAAAATCTCGCCCGTGCGGACAAGATTTTGTGAAAAGACGCCGCATGCAGATCGCATGCAGAGGTCGGCAGTATGACATCTTCTCGGCATCTCTGTACCGCACTTAAAGATTTTACGGTTTTGATTTTACCACACCGACCCGTCTCTGTCAAGCGGCGGCCATGTAAAATTTTCAGGGATTTTGTCAAAACGTTATTTCTCTTACGGTTAACGATGAGGATAGGAACGGAAACAAGGGCGTCGTTCGGGGCGGCATGGAAACCGCCCCCTACATTCGGGGCGGCATGGAAACCGCCCCCTACGTTCGGGGCGGCATGGAAACCGCCCCCTACGTTCGGGTCGGCGTGGAAACCGCCCCCTACGTTCGGGGCGGCATGGAAACCGCCCCCTACTCTCCATTATAATATTTGTCTTCGGCCCATTTTCCGGGATTTTCGTCTATATATTGCAAATGATTTTGATAATCTGTTTCATCTCGGATAATGTGGTCATGGAAGGAGCGTTGCCACATTTCCTGCGTTTTTGTTTTATATAGTTCATTCCATTTCTTCGTTGTAAAAGATTTGAATCGACCGATTACATCCTGTAGGGGCGGGTTTCCATGCCCGCCCGCCATCGGGTTTCCATGCCCGCCCGTCACCGGGTTTCCATGCCCGCCCGTCAAAAAGACAATCATATGAATGTGGTTTGGCATGATTACATATTCATCAATACGGACGTTATGATAATTTGTGTTAATATATTCAATGGTTCTTACACTTTCTTTTCCGATTTCGGATAATTCGATATCCGGGGCGGCGTGGAAACCGCCCCCTACAAGGATCCTTCCCAATAATCCGTGGCGATCTTTTGTACAAATTGTTACGAAATAAGCATTGTTCTGAGAATAATCATAATCCTTTAATCTGTTTGGTTTTCTATTTGGTAAGTCATTCATTAAATATTCACTTCCTCGGGAACCGCCTATTCGGGGCGGCGTGGAAACCGCCCCCTACGATGTCAAGGCGGGATTTGCGTATCCCGCCTGTGAGATCGGTATGCTCGAAGGGGTTTCATCCGGTTAAGCAAACCCGCGAGTATAAACATCAGTATCTATTGCAGATAATGCTATAATCTCATTAATCAGCTCTTTAAGTTTTTCGTTCGTGACAGCACTATAATCTGTCTCATATATTTTCCGGTTATAATATAACGCCACATGCCAAGTATCCAGTGCGTTCTTTACAGGGTAATCGTTTCCGTTTGCTTCAATCTCTTTAGCCAAAACTAAAAGATTTTCCACCTCTTGATCTGTCAGCTTTTTTTCATCGGATCTATCGATGAACCATAGATACATTTTTGATTTTATACTTTCGGGTTTGTAACTGCGCATTTCCCCTTCTGAACAATATAAGGTGTTGTCATTATATAAAATGAAATAATAACTTCCGCTACTTCCTCCAGAAGGATGTATTGTGATTTTGAAAATATAAGGCTTCTCGTAGCACAGATAAAATAAAGCGCTTCCCAGAATAAGAAGAATCGCTAATATAAGAGCAATGATGATATTCCTTTTCTTCTTTGTCATTTTCCCTCTTGAAAACATAAAATCCCCGCTTTTGAAGCGGGGATTTTTTCCCTAATAACATTCGAGCTATGACCGCGGGGTAGGTTTGATCCACACGCACAAGCTTTCACTCGCGGCATGTCCGCGGGCACTGCCCGCTAGTCGCTCATGTAGGGCAGCAGCGCCAGATGGCGTGCGCGCTTGACGGCTTGGGTCAGGGCGCGCTGGTGAACGGCACAGGTGCCGGTCACGCGGCGGGGCAGGATCTTGGAGCGATCCGAGAGAAATCTTCTCAACTTTGCAATGTCTTTATAGTCGATGATACCGCCCGCTCTGTCCACGCAGAACTGGCAGACCTTCTTGTGCTGTTTCCGGTTCTTATAGGGTGAAGAAGATCTTTCTGACCTTTCCATATAATTACCTCCTTGTTATTTTTTTAGAATGGAAGATCGTCGTCGGTGCCGACTTCCTCGAAATCGCTGTCAGAGCCGTTCGAGAAGGTCTGGGGTGCGCCGAAATTCCCGGACGCCTCGGGGGCGTTTCCGGACGGAGCGCCCGATTCGCGTTTGCTTCCGCAGAATGAGGCGTTATCCACGACGACCTCAACCGCCTTGCGGTTGTTACCGTTTTTATCGGTATAAGTGCGGGTCTGCAGTGAGCCGGTGACGGCGATCATGCTTCCTTTGTCAAAGTAGTTCGTGATAAAATCAGCGGTCTGACGCCAAGCCACACAGTCGATCCAGTTGGTCTGGCGATCCTGACCCTGTTTGGAATATGCCTTATCGATTGCAATCGTAAAGCTGGTGACCGAGATGTCGCTCGAGGTCTTGCGCAATTCAGGTTTATCGGCGAGCCGTCCCATCAAAACAACGGTATTCAGCATGATACTACCAATCCTTTCTCACTGATTCCGAGATGAAAAATCCCGGTTTGATTTTGAAATTAAACGTCCTTTCTGACAACAAGCCAACGCAGGACGCTCTCTGTGATCTTGCTGACACGCTCAAGCTCGGCGACAAAATCCATTTTGTCGGTCGAGAATGTATACAGCACGTAATACCCTTCGGACTTGTAATTGATTTTGTAAGCAAGGCGACGCTTGCCCCACTCGTCAATCGCAGTCATTTCGCCGTTGTCGGTGATCAAGGTCTTAAACTTGTCCACCATCGCCGCGACTGCTTCTTCGCCGATCTCAGGGTCGATCACGAGTACATACTCATAATTAGCCACTGTTTTGCACCTCCTTATGGTCTCTTGGCCCCGGAGAACGAGA
>DAOSWV010000040.1 GCA_035380125.1 Oscillospiraceae bacterium | reverse complement strand
CGCTACTCTTTTTTTCCTCCTCCCTTTTGTAACACATCAATTGTAATCCTACACCTTTTTCATTCTGTTTATGGCTTCACTCACATTGACAGAAACGCGCTGTTTGTGTTAAAATTTCACCGAAAGCAGGTGAGGGTTTGCGCGGAAAATTCGTCGCAAAAAATCTGACTGAGACCGAAGCACTGGCACAAAAACTCGCCGGTGAACTGTGCGGCGGTGAGGTTGTCGCCTTTTTCGGCGATCTCGGCAGCGGAAAAACGACTTTTACTTCGGCTCTCGCGGCAGCACTCGGTTGCCCCGAAACGGTTACAAGCCCGACATTTGTGATTTATAATCGGTATACAGGACGGCTGGCTGTCAATCATTTCGACATGTACAGGATCAACGATTTTGACGGGCTTTATTCAACCGGCTATTTCGACGTCGCCGGTCAGCCGGATTCGGTAACGCTGATCGAGTGGAGCGAGCATATCATCGATTTAATTCCCGAACCGACAATGTGCGTGTATGTCACACCGGGAAAAACACCGAACGAGCGGATTTTCGAATTCACGGAGGAAAAGAAAGCATGAGAATTCTTGCGATTGATTCCTCCACTTCGACCGCGGCGGTCGGAATCGGCGAAAACGGTAAGACATTGATTTCGAAATTTACTAACAACGGCTTGACGCATTCTCAAACGTTGATGCTGATGGTCGCCGAATGCCTTACCGAATGTGGTTTGACCATGAAGCAGATTGATGCGGTCGCGGTCACAGTCGGCCCCGGCTCGTTTACGGGTGTGCGAATCGGTATCAGTACGGCGAAAGGGCTTGCGATGGGCGCGGACATCGGTGTAATTCCAGTGTCATCGTTAGCGGCGCTGGCCGAGAACGGAGCGGGGGAGGAAACGCTGATTTGTCCGGTATTCGACGCCCGCTGCGGACAGGTTTATAACGCTTTATTTAATGGCTTCGAACGGCTGACCCCCGACCGTGCATTGACGATTGTCCAACTGCGGGAAGAACTTACAGGAAAGCCCGTATTATTGTTCGGCGACGGGGCAGAACTATGCGCCGAACAAATTCCGAACGTTATCCTTGCAACGGAAGAAAAACGGTTTATCATTGCCGACGGCATTCTGACTGCCGCACAAAAGGGAAAACCAATTGATTTTGAAAGCATTCAACCGGTCTATCTCCGACTGTCACAGGCGGAAAGAGAACGTGAAAAGAAAGGGAGAAAATAAAATGATCGTTATCGCATCGGACCACGGCGGATTCGAACTCAAACAGGCCATCGGAGCATGGCTCAAAGAAAATCACTATGACTTCATCGACTGTGGCACCGATTCCACGGAGTCGGTGGATTATCCCGTTTATGCTAAACTAGCTGCGCAAAAAATTTTATCGGGCGAATGTAACTGCGGAATCATCTGCTGCGGCACCGGCATCGGCATCAGCATCGCTGCTAACCGCTTCAAAGGCATCCGCGCGGCACACTGCGAAAGCGTTTGCAGCGCTGAAATGGCTCGCCGTCACAACAATGCCAACATCATTTGCCTCGGCGGCAGAACCAATACCTTCGAACAGGCGGTTGAGATGATCAAGGTGTTTTTAAACACCGGCTTCGACGGCGGTGAACGCCATGAGCGCCGCATCAAAATGATGGACGAACTATGCTGAGAATACAGGAAAACCGTGAAATATAAATTATTGGTTTTTGACCTCGACGACACCCTTCTGCGCTCCGACAAAACCATCTCTGACGTAAGTGCCGATGCCATTCGGCGGTGTGCACAGGCGGGTATAAAAATCGCCTACATCACCGCGCGTTCGCCGCGTAAAGTGGGTCTGTTTTTAAAAGACCTGCCATGTGATGCGCTGGCGCTTTATAACGGCGCTTTAATTTATATCGGCGGAGATTTGATCGGGAAAAACGTCATCTCATTTTCAGCGGGCATGGAAGTTATCAAAAAAGTCCTTGTACGATATCCCAAAACCGGGTGCGGTATCTATCTCGAACCGTACAGCTATTTAAAAGGGAGTTTGAAAAATATCGCGACCGGAGAAATAGTGCCTTGCGCGCCTGAACAATTGCCGGAATGCGACATCCAGCGCATTCGCCTGATTTTCGACGAATACGACAGTTATGACATCTTCGATTGCATCGGGCCAGAGATGAATCTGTTTCCGTCTCCGAACGCGGCATTAATCACGCACAAAGACGCCGACAAACTAAACGCGCTCCGAAAAATCACCGGGAAACTGGGGATTGATTTAAAACAGACGATTGCGTTCGGAGATTCCGATATCGACGTGGAGATGCTGAAAGGCGCGGGCATCGGCGTCGCGGTTGAAAACGCGCTGCCAGAAGCCAAGGCAGCTGCCGACGAAATCTGCGACACTAACGACAACGACGGTGTGGCAAAGTGGGTCATTAAAAATCTGCTTTGATTTGTCATCCTGAGCGTAGTCGAAGGATCTCGTTGCCGTGATGTTTACGGTGATCCGTCCCCGAAAGACTTTATCAGGCCGAGATTCTTCGACTGCGTACGCTAAGCGTGTTCCGCTCAGAATGACAATTTATTATCACAATGTGGCCGCAGAAGCGGCCTATTTCTTTTTATTGGTTATGAGGATGGACATCCCGTCATATATTTTTACAGAACATGACGGAGGTGTACATTATGAGGAATTTCTATCCCGAGGGACAGTTGATCAATACGCCGCAAAACCGCGCAGCGTTATTTTCGCGCAGCGGATTGGAATGGGCCTTGAGCGGCAACCGAACCATCGAGGCGCGTGCAGTGATGTGTGACCGCGATCATAATCTGGCGATTGATCTGGGCTGTATGCGTGGAATTATTCCGCGAGAGGAAGCGGCGTTAGGTATTGCGGAGGGCAAGGTCAAAGACATCGCGGTCATCTCGCGGGTTAATAAGCCGGTCTGTTTCAAAGTCACTGGGTTCGGTGAACGCGAAGGAAGGGCGGTCGCTGTGTTATCCCGAAAACGGGCACAGGAGGAGTGTGCAAGAGAGTACATATCCCATCTTGAGCCGGGAGATATTATTCCCGCAATCGCAACGCACAATGAAAATTTCGGTTCGTTTTGCGACATCGGATGCGGCATTGTGGCTCTGCTGCCCATCGACAGTATTTCGGTTTCCCGCATCTCCCATCCGTCCGACCGGATTAAAGCCGGAGACAATCTGTTTGTCGCAGTGCGTGGCGTGGACAACGAGGGTCGGGTGTGCCTGACCCACCGCGAACTGCTGGGTACCTGGGAACAGAATGCAAAAAAATTCAGTCCCGGTCAGACGGTTTCGGGGATCATTCGTTCAATTGAGGAATACGGCGTTTTTGTTGAGCTGACGCCGAATCTCGCCGGCCTCGCAGAGAAAAAAGATGGCATCAAGATCGGTCAATCCGCCAGCGTTTTTATCAAAAACATCATTCCGGAAAAAATGAAAGTCAAGCTGATTATCGTTGACAGCTTTTTTGATGATCAGGGTTCTGTTTCAACCGAGTATTATATCACTGAGGGGCGGCTGGCAAATTGGCGCTATTCCCCGCAGGTGTGCAATAAAATCATCGAGACCATATTTTAATGTTTTTACATATTTAATATAATCAATTCCCTTTCGCCGGGCATATATTGCAGTAGAGTCATCACCCGCAATACATACGACGGAGGAAAATTTTATGTCCAAATCTCTTGATTTTTTCGCTGCAGCCAACAGCAGCGAGGGTTTTTATTCACTCTTTTCCGAACTCTACGGACTCGACGATCTGCCGCATGTGAAATTGATCTGGGGCGGACCGGGTACGGGCAAATCGACGCTGTGCAAAAAGATCGCGGATCGGTTGATTGAAAGCGATCTCGACTGCGAGCTGATTCACTGCTCGTCAGATCCCGATTCACTGGACGGCATCATCTGCCCGCAGAAAAACGCTGTCATTTTGGACGCGACGCCGCCTCATACCGTCAAGCCGCGGGCAGCCGGTGTGATCGAAAATCTGATTGATATCGGTCAGTTCTGGGATAGAAATAAATTACGGACGGATGCTGCGTCTATTGCCAACCTTTTTAGTGAAATTTCTGCCGAATACACTTTGGTGTATCGTGATATCGCTTCAGCGGGTGATTTTGCCGCTGTCAAGCAAAAATACGGCGTCAAGATGCTGGATGTTAAAAAAACGCGAAAGTTCGCAGGCCGGTTTTGCAGCAAGTTTATTCCGAAGGGTGAAGGGCGGGGAAAGAGAAAAGATCGCTTCCTGTCCGGTGTCACTCCGAACGGTTTCTTGTTTTATGTTGATACCGTAACGGCGTTGTGCGATAAATTGTTTTTAATCGAAGACGATGCGGGTACCGCCGCCGAAGTTTTGATCGGTTTGATCGGTGAATATGCGCTTGAAAACGGATATGATTGTTATTATTGCCGCTGTCCGATGCGCCCCGAGCATACCGAACATCTGCTGATTCCGAAACTCGGTATCGCCATCCTCACGAAAAACGCTTTCCACGGTAAAGCACTATCCGGAAAAGAAATTGAGGCTGAACGGTTTTACATCCGTCCCATCTACCGCGACTTCGGCACGGTGTTTTCCATCTACGACAGTACGATTGAAAAGCGTCTTAACTGCGCCTGCATGCGGCTCGAGAAAATCAAAAAACGCCACGATGATCTCGAGGCGTTTTATAAGGCGGCGATGGATTTTTCAAAGATCGAAGAGCTGGCAGAAAAGACGGCAGAAGAAATTATTTTGCTGTCCGACAATTAACCAGTCGGGAGATCGGTTTATAGATAAAGAAAGCGATTGTACAGTTGATTACACACTTGATCAGATTAAACGGCAGTATGATCGGGAGCAACATCGGAAACACTTCCGCTTGGGGGATTCCCAAAAACAACGGCGTAATGAGAATGTTCGCCCCGAGCATAACGGCAATTTCGGAAACGGCTCCGGCGGAAAGTGCAATAACAGCACCTTTGTGAGTTTTACGATAAGCATAGATCATTCCCGAAACCAACACAAGCGTACCGGTTGCGATAAAATGCATCAATATTCCGTATAAACCGCTGGATGCGCTGACCGTAAATCCCTGAATCAAGCTGACAATTGCGGTAAGCACAAGTCCGATTATAGGACCGAACATAAACGTACCGATCAAAATCGGGATATCACCGGGTTCATATTCCAGATATGAAACGAGCAGCGGAAATCGCGCAAACAGTGCCAATACAATTGATAATGCGGCTAAAACGCCGATAACAGCGATACCTCTGGTGGTAAAGGTGCGATTGGAAATGAGTTTCATAATGATTCGGCGACCTTTCAAATAAAATCGAAAAAAGCAAAAAGCCCCTGTCAAAGACAAGGGCGAGGGCTCGCAAAAAAATGTGAACTCTTCTTTCATCCGGACTATACCGTCGGTATCGGAATTTCACCGATTCAGCGGTTACCCGCTCGCGGACTTTACCGCCGGTGGGGAATCGCACCCCGCCCTGAAGAGAGTATAATTCAGTTTTAAATCAGTTTTCTTCGAGACCGGATTCGAGCAGTGCAACCAAGGCGTTTACAGCTTCGTTTTCATCCGATCCGTCGGCGACAATGCGGATGTTGGAACCGCCGATAATCCCCAGAGAGAGCACACCGAGCAAACTCTTGGCATTCACGCGGCGTTCTTCTTTTTCCACCCAGATCGTGGAACGGAATTCGTTCGCTTTTTGTATAAAGAACGTAGCAGGTCTTGCGTGCAGACCGACCTTGTTTCTGACGACGACATCTTTATATACCATCATTAAGACCTTCCTTTTGCAGGTTTTGGGATGTTTGATCCGGTAGTAAAAAGAATTTACATACTCGATAAAGAAGGAACAAACTCCGAGTTTGAAAAAATTATTTTCAAACTTTACACCCTCCAGATTGAACGCCCGAAAGGGCTTAGTCACGTCACTATTATAATACTTTTTACAAGAATCGTCAACCGAAAACCCATTTCTTTTGAAAAACCTTTAAATTTTTAGGACAACCTACAAAGTTTCGGACAAAAAAACAGACGCGTTGTGCAATGTTACAACATTATTCATCGCTTTTTGGGCAGTTTTTACGAAGCATATCCGGTCGCTTTTGTTGCGTGATTTCAATTGATTTTGCTGCCCGCCATTTTTCGATATTTTCATGATGCCCGGATATCAGCACTTCCGGAACGGAGATATTCCGCCAAACTTCGGGGCGGGTGTATTGCGGGTACTCGAGAAGTCCGTCTACATGGCTCTCGCCGAGATAGCATTCGGGCTGTGACAACACGCCGTCGACCAAGCGAACGGCGGCATCGGTAACTACCATTGCAGCAAGTTCACCGCCGGTCAGAACGTAGTCGCCGATTGAGATTTCTTCGTCGACAATCAGATCGATAACGCGCTGGTCAATTCCCTCATAGTGGCCGCATAAAATCGCGAAACCGCCGAGTTTTGACAGTTCAAACGCTTTTTCCTGTGTAAACGGTTTACCCTGCGGGGACATATAGAACAGCTTCGGACGGTATCCGCATTCTGCGCAGATCGCTTCAAAACATGCAAAGACCGGCTCGGGACGTATCACCATGCCCGGACCGCCGCCGTAGGAATAGTCGTCGACGCGGTTGTGCTTGTCGCCGGAATAATCGCGGATGTTGTGATAACGGATCTCACAGAGACCCTTTTGCTGCGCTCGTCCGAGGATGCTGCTGTCGGTGAAAGCCGCACAGACCTCGGGAAACAATGTCATAATATCCACTCTCATGGTGTGTTAACCCTCATCGTCGAAAATGCCGGGAATCGGGGTGATCGTTATTTTTCCGGCTTTCAGATCAATGTTGTTCACAACCTGTGGAATGGCGGGAAGCAGCTTCTCGGCGCTGTTTTTGTCTTGTACGGCATAGACATCATTGGCGCCGGTCCGGTAGATATTCGTGAGTTTGCCGTATTCTATACCGGTGATTGAATCGACAACCGAAAGTCCGATCAGGTCGTCCTCAAAAAAACTGCCGTCGGGAAGGACGGCGTCTTTTCGCGCAAACCATAGGGTCTTTCCGACCAGTGTTTTGGCGGTGTCGATATGATCGTAGCCTTCGGCTTTGACGATTGCCTGAACATTGGTGCCGCGCCAGCTTATGATGGTTAGCGGATCACGCTGTGCGCCCAGGTACAGAGTTTTAAACTGCGCGGCAAAATCGAGGCCATCGCACCACAAATCGACCTTGAATTCGCCTCTCAGCCCGTGGGAGGAGACGATTTTTCCTATTTCAAGGTAGTCGTGCATTATTTGACTTCGAGTAAAGCGTTTTGACCCTGTCTCGCGGCAGCCGCTTTAAAGAGCGTCTTGAGGCAACGAACCATTCTTCCGCTTTTTCCGATCACACGCCCCATGTCGCCAGCAGCGACGCCAACGGTATAGACCACTGCGCCCGACGCATCCGGCTGCGAAACCTCTATGGATATCTCATCGGGATTGGAAACAATCCCGCCGAACAGTAAAGTGATAAAATCTTCCATTACGGGTATGCCTTTCCGGATCATTCACCTTTCGGAGAAAACCCTTTGATTATTCGATGATGCCGTTCTTCTTCAACAGCACTTTAACAGTCTCTGTGGGCTGAGCGCCGTTGGCAATCCACTTCTTGGCCTTTTCGCCGTCTACCTGAAATACGGAAGGTTCGGTCAGCGGGTTATAGTAGCCGATTTCTTCAATGAATCTGCCGTCACGCGGGAATCTGGAATCCGCTACGACTACACGGTAGGAAGGTGCTTTTTTTGCGCCTGTGCGCTTTAATCTGATTTTGACTGCCATTAAGAATTCCTCCAAAATTGTGTGTTTGTTTATGTGGAAACCGGATTTACCGGTTGTCACCGTTTAGAAACCCATTCCGGGATAACGTTTGCCGCCTTTTTTGCCGAACTGTTTCATCATGCCGCGGATCTGGTCCATTTGCTTGAGCAGACGGTTGACGTCTTCGACTTTGGTGCCGCTGCCGGCGGCGATTCGGCGTTTGCGGGGCGGCGAGATCAGGTTGGGATCGGAGCGTTCGGCGGGTGTCATCGAGCTGATCATCGCGTCGATTTTGGCGAAGCGCTTCATGTCGATGTCTTCTTCTTTGATCTTGCCCGCACCGGGGATCATGCCGATGATGTCGGCCAGATTGCCCATCTTGTTCATGCGTGAAAATTGATCGCGCAGATCGTTGAAGTCGAATTTTTTGGATTTGAGTTTTTTTAGCGTTTTTTCGGCTTCGGCCTCGTCGAACTGGGCTTCGGCTTTTTCGATCAAAGTCAAAACGTCGCCCATGCCTAAAATCCGGCTGGCCATGCGGTCGGGATGGAAGGTCTCAAGCTGGTCGATCTTTTCGCCCACGCCGATGAATTTGACCGGTTTTCCGGTGACGGCTTTGACCGTCAAAGCGGCGCCGCCGCGGGTGTCGGAGTCCATTTTGGTCACAATCACGCCATCGATACCGAGCGCGGCGTTGAAGCTCTCCGCGACATTGACGGCATCCTGACCGGTCATCGCGTCTACCACGAGTAAAATCTCATTGGGTTTGACAGTGGATTTGACGTTTTTCAGTTCGTCCATCATGGTTTCGTCGATATGCAGACGGCCTGCGGTGTCGAGTATTACAACGTCGTTTCCGTGATCCTTAGCGTGTTTAACCGCTTCTTTTGCGATTTTTACGGGATCGGTCTGACCCAGTTCAAACACGGGCAGATCGGCCTTTTTTCCGATAGTGACAAGCTGGTCGATGGCTGCGGGGCGGTAGATATCGCAGGCGACGAGCAGTGGGCGTTTTCCCTGAGACTTCAGCAGATAACCGAGTTTGGCGCAGTGGGTGGTTTTGCCGCAGCCCTGCAAACCGCACATCATGATGACCGTCGGGGGTGTTGAAGCGAAGTTGATGCGGGTATTGGTGCTGCCCATCAGCTCGGTCAATTCCGCATTGACAATCTTGATAACCTGTTGAGCAGGGGTCAGGCTTTGGAGCACTTCAGCACCAAGGCACTTTTCACCGATCTTTGCCACAAATTCCTTTGCGACTTTAAAGTTGACGTCGGCTTCGAGCAGTGCGATCCGCACCTGCCGCATGACGTCTTTAATATCGCTCTCGGAAAGTTTCCCGCGGTTTTTAAGCGCTTTGAAAATGCCGCTGAGTTTTTCGCTGAGACCTTCGAATGCCATTTCGAAAAAAGCTCCTAATCCAGAAGTTTTTGCGAGACCGAGATGATTTCCCTGATCCCGTCGTCGGTGATTTTCGAATAGGAATATCCTCTGTTTTGCGCAGCGATGCTGCGGGAGATACGGATGATGGTATCGAGCCCTTCGTGCATCTGCAGATATTTTGCGCAGAAACCGACTTTATCTTCAAACTCCGTCATGACTTGTTCGGAACGCTTGATCGCGTCTCGAACACCCTGACGGGTGATCCCCACAATTTCGGCGATTTCAGAAAGAGACATATCGTCGTTATAATACATCTCGGTGACTTCGCGCTGTTTTTCGGTTAACAGATCGCCGTAAAAATCCAGCAGCAAAGAGATCTCCAGATTCTTTTGCACGTCATCGCCTCCTGTGGGATTTGTGTAAAGCACATAAACTTTACATCCGGATTATACAATAATTATCCCGATCTGTCAAGTGCTTTTCGACAAAAATTTCATGCATTTTAAGACAAACAGAGCGGGGAACAGTCTTAAATGTTCTTTACAAAAACCAATTTAAACTCACATCTTGTGGAAAGGGATGAAATCATATATAATCACAATATTGTTACGGTGAATTTTGGGGCAGAAATTTTGTTTGTTTTGTTCAAAGGCAAATGAGCAGATGGAAAAATTGCGACATGAAACACGACACACTATGGTCGTGTTTCATGCGATAGAATAAAAAAGACAAAAATCCGAAAAAGAGGAGCACACATAATTATGAAAAAGGAAATCTCTATTTCAGAAAGACCCGAAAAATTCACTGATCAATATTTAAGGGCCTGCGGCAATATCTCATGGTATGATTTTGTGACAGCCATGCCTTCACTGGTGTTCGTTGTCACGGGCTGGAAACCGAACGGAAAGGAAAATGCCTGCCTGCAGTCCTGGTCGAGTTTTATCGGAGGTGGTGTGAATGATTTTATCTGTATCATGAGCAGGGTCTCAAAAAACGGGCATATGTACGGATCATTGAAAGAGACCGGCGTCTGTGTGTTGAATTTTCCTTCTTTCGATATCTATGATCGCTGTATCAAAACCATCGGGAACAATCAATATGAAGCAGACGAGATCACTGCTTCCGGTCTGACGGCGGAAAAGGCCTCAAAAGTAAACGCGCCGCGAATCAAAGAGTGTTTTTTAAATATCGAATGTGAATTTTTATGGGAACATGAGCTTATCGAGGGCAGCTGCGAACTGACGGTTGCGCTGAAAGCCGTCAACATCTGCATGGACAGTGATCGTTATGATCAAGATAAACTCGGCAGATACGGAAAGACCGGATTTTTGTTTCAGGTAGATCAGCCCACCAATCCGGAAATAGGTGAGGTCACTCCGATCATGGCCGGAACTATGGAGCCGAGTGATCCGTTTTCGTGGAATACAAAATAGCTGCTGTTGAATGTATTTTCAGGGTATAAAGGAGGTACTGTGATTTATCTATATCATTACTTTGAACGTAAAGTCGGGCCGTTTGTCAGTTTATCCGATTTATCAGTCGCAGAGGCAATGAAGATACAAGCAGAGCTTGATAAGCAAAACACCACCTTTCACGCGGGAATGCGCGGTGAAAAATACTACGAACGCCGTAAGGTTTTGGAACAACTGGTGCGTGCGATGTTTATTGAAAAAGGCGGTCAGCCGGTGCTATTGACTCCTCATTATATGGTGATCGGAGAATGTCCGTGGCTGGCATCTTGGTTTGAAGACGGCGATTACATCAAAATTCCCATCGATGAATTCGATTTGAACACGGTATCGTTTACATACGGCGACACTTTTCCGACGTTCAGCCCGAATGTGACGGACGGATTGGAATACCGAAGGCAGGTATACACATATAAAGAAATTCTGCGTATCATAGAAAAATACGGATTGCCGCAGGATTTCTGGAACGAACCTGTTTTCGCCCAGCCGGCATATGTGGAAGCGCAGGTGTGGAGCGGCACTCCGATTTGCCGTTATCGTATGAAACATTGTTTACGAGATTAGCAGGGGTTTTTAGCCGGGATTGGTTTTTGCGGAAAAGTTTTGGGTTGAAAATTCATGGCATCCGTGGTATACTGTAATAGGTAAAAACCGCATTATGCGTAAGGAGTGATTATAATGGCACAGGAGCCGTCGAAATATCTGACATATCAGGGAAAACCGCTGGTACGTGCAAAGGATACCATTTATTATGGCGATCCCACCGACAGCTGCATCATCGAGATGAAGGTGCTGGATAACAAAACAGAGGGCGGAAAAGAAATTCCGAACCGTATTTCGGTGATGCTGGTATCAACGGATATCCTGACCGGCAGACCGCAGATTTTCAATAAGACTGAGCGGAAGGGTTTTTATAACGCAATGGATGTTGCGTCAATTTGGCTGCAGAGAAAGCTGAAAGAAAACGAAAAAGCATAACCACTGAGAAAAAAACGACCCGTCTGAGTCATCAGACGGGTCGTCTCTTTGTATCCAGAAAACCACTCGCTAGGCGAGTGGTAGAAAAAAAGGCTAATGC
>DAOSWV010000039.1 GCA_035380125.1 Oscillospiraceae bacterium | reverse complement strand
TCCGTAATCCTTTTTCCTTTATCCTTTTTGTAACACATCATTGACAAACCTACATCATTCGTTTTCGCCGTGATGTATATCTATCTGATTGCATTTGTTCACATATTTTTCAATATAGTCGGCAAGAGGCGGGCAGGGGTAATCAGCGCATTGACTGCAAGTGTCAAGCCCGCGTTCGCGGCAGCATTTTACCCATGGACAATCGCCGCACATAAAGAACATTTCATCAGAACGTCCGCCTTTACAGCGGATTTTCTCAAGCGGGATGTCTTTCCCGAATTCCTCATGATAAAATTTCTGCGCTTGTTTACGCAGTTCGTCGTTATTTTCAACGGTCGCACGATAGGTCACACACCGTGCGCAGTCATGACCGCAGCAACAGGTCATTTTATTTCTCATATACGCACCTTCAAAACTCCGCCACAATTTTATCATATAACGACGGTTCAAACCCGATGATATATTTTTGATGCTGTTCCGGCGTCAGGTAATAAGCTGAAAGTGTTTTCACACCGAGCCGTTTTGCCTTGAAAAGCCGGTGATTTCCGTCGATCAGCTTGTCTTTTCCCGCGCATAATTGCACCAAAACCAACGGCTGCGACAGATCAGCCGTCATAGCGTACTCTTTATTACCGCAAAATCTATTTTGGGCTGCCAGATCATCGACCGAAACCTCGATCAGTTCAAATTGTTTAACATCTTCAAGCAGTGCTGCGACGTCCCAGACAATCCGCCCGCTTGTCGTTCCGATCTGATATTTTTGCTGCATAAGTCAGTCCTCATTCAAAAAGATCAATCCGATACCGAACTTCCTGCGTTTTCTTCCTATCTTTCAATCCGCTGTCTTTATAAGTTCCGTCAAAAGCGAATCCGTATTTTTCATAAAATCGCCGCGCACGGGCATTTTTTTCAAATGCCCAGAGGAGAACATTCCGATATCCCATCCGCTTCAGTTCTGCCAGCACGGTGTCCATCAGCAGTTTTCCGACGCCGTGTCCCCAGTATTCTTTGAGCGTATAGAGGGCGACAATTTCACCCCAGTCCGGCAAATCCCCGTCTCGGCTTTTGCACGCGGAACACGCTCCGCAGGGTTTTCCCCCGTCATACGCAAGGTAGAAGTACCCATTTGGATCGGCAAGAATCGTTTTTAAAAACGCGGTACGCTTTTGAACATCGGTCTTTTCGGCTAATTCTTCAGGGGAGATGATCTCGGCATATGCGGCCTTCCACGATTCGCAGATTACGAATGCATAATCATCTGCATCGGCGGCGGTGGCGTTGTGGATGCTGAAGACTTTTTTGCCGGTTTTGTAGGAATCAATTCTGTCCTGAATCATCTTCCACGCCGCAGGGTTGACGGTGTCATAATCTTTGACGGGCCAATTTGCCGGCTTTTCGCCCAAATACGGCTCGAACCCGAACTTTTTATAGATATTGATCGCCTTATAGCTGTGTGTCTTGCTGGTCAGATACAAAAACCCGTCGTTATCAATCTCGTTGTACACGTCGAGCAATTTCGTCAGAAGTGCTTTCATCAGCCCGTAGCCTTGATAATCGGGCAGGCAGGCGACCTTATGAAACCGCAGATGGGTTTTGCCGAAGTCGGGACCCGGCCAAATCGCCGCAGTTGCAACAGCTTGTCCGTTTGGTGAGATCACAAACAGACACTGCTTTTCAAGAATCGCCGGTTTCGATAAAAAGTCCCGTTTGAAAATGTCCCGGGCCTCCTGTAAAGAGTCGGTCTGCGAGACGCCGTATTGAATGCGTGCCCAATCCTCCTCCATGCCGGGGCGATAACCGCTGAACCGGAATCCCTCATGCAGTTCAAACCTCGGGTATGTATAAACATCGGGTTTCACCATCAGCACGCTGATTTTAGGCAATGATAAATCGAGCATAAAAAATCCCCATTAGTTGATTTTATTCGAACGGACGGCTCTTTCCGTGATCTTTTCGTCTCCGGTCAGTTTTCCGACCAGAATTTCACCGGTCGGATCATGCGCGTCATATCTGCGTCGGGTGGTCAGGGGGGTGTCGTTGGCGTAGCAGTAGACGCAGCCGTTCATACAGGTATTATACGCGCCGATGTCGATACTTTCAACACATCCGCAGCCCGATCTTTGGTTTTTATCCGGTTTCAAGTCAAGTTTGCAGCCGCAAATTTGCTCAATCCTTTTTAAATCTATGCAGCTTGCACCTTCAATCCCATACGAAGTTAAATCATTTTCACAACAGGCCACCGGGCGAATACCGTATGTCTTCGCGGTTTCTCCGATAAATCCCGCCAATTCGGCTATTTCGTTTTCGGAAATCGCTCGAATCAACGGCGTTTTCAGTTTTGCGTATAAATCCACAAAACTGATCGTCACAGTATCCGTAAAGCCAGACAGCTTTCCGCGCATTCTTGCAAATTCTTTCTTGTGATATACTACACTAAGCACATCATTCAAAATGATCGGGTCATACCGCCAGATCACGCGGTCTCTTCCAATTCGTTTCGATAACTCAATAAAAGTGTCTTCCAGAGCCGATTTATTACGCAGTCCCGGTTCAATTGATCGATTATAAGGTGTCAGCGTGAATTGAAAATAATATCGATATCCCAACGCATTCAACTCATCCAGGCAAGGCAAAAAGCTTGACGGATCTTTCGTCCAAAAGACGATACAGTCCACAATTTCGGGCGAGAGCTGAACACGCGAAAGCTGCGCATGGTTCATCGGATTGCGGGTCAAAACATATCCCGCGCGAATCCGATTCATAAACCATTCACCGTAAAAACAGGGAATATCCGTTCTCCTCGATGCGGATAAAATCAAAGTGGCAACTTCCTTTCGGACCGGAACTAATATTTGAATTCAAGACCGAACACTTTTTCGGTCTGATCGCGGTTATGTTCACAGAGTTCTTTCCTTACGGTAATCAACCCCAGACAGTCATAACCCAGTTTGTGATATAGGCGTAAAGCGGCGATATTGCGCGGAACTACGTCCAAACAAATCGCCGTATAATCCGGTTTGCTCTTAATCAATTCCTCGGCGATTTTAATGGTTTCGGTTGCAATCCCTTTTCTGCGCATGATCTCATCGACGAAAATGTCCTCTATCCAAGCCACATTTCCGCCGCGGTAGCCGATATGTAGAAAGCCCACCGATCGTCCGTTAAACTCAATTACATATAATTCATGGCCGTCGGAAATCCAATCACAAAGCGTTTGTGATGCCGCCGTATAATTTTTTTCGGTTACAGTTGAATTTTTACCCCTGAGCTCACAGTGAAATCCGAAAAAACGGACGATTCGCTCAATCGTCTCCTCCCGAAATCGGCTGTGATACTCCGCCAGAGAAATGTTCATCTTCAATCACCTCAAATTTCACCTTGCTGCCATACTTCTCGTTGTTTAACTTTTCTTTTATAGGAATCACTTTTTCAAGATCAATCCCATAGGTATTTGCGATTGCAAGCGCGTAATAGACCACATCCCAAAGTTCTTCTTCAACGGTTTCTTTGATCGCACCTTCTTGTTCAGGGCGCAGGTTTTTGCGCATGGCACGGGAGAGTTCGCCGACTTCCTCGGCTAATTTCATAAAATATTTCTCTTTCAGCTCCGGATGAAAATCCTTGGCCTTGATGTATTCCTGTAAATAAGAAATCGTGATGCCCATCTTTAAATCCCCTTAATCATTTCAATGATCCGCTCGGCGGTCTGTTCCGGTGTAAGTCCGCTCGCGAATCTCAAATAATCCCGCCATTCCTTTCAACTCCGGAAAATCCAACGGCAGATAAGCGCTCGCCGATTTAGGGACCCGTTTCCAATCTGTCTTTTTCAGCGTTTTTCTCTTTATCTGCATGCCGTTTTCCTTTCAATTCCCATCATTTTGAATAGGGCATTCCCGAAGACACATCCCGCAATCCTTGCATTGTTGATTAATTTTCGGAACAGGGAAGCCCATCTTTCCGTTTTCGACTTCAATCGCTCCGTTTGGGCAGGTAGAAACGCAAGCCATACATCCGATGCACAGCCCTGTTGAGGTCACCTGACTGATGTTCACCCTCTTTCACTCCTTTTTAGATAAGTATTCAACGATTTGATCCGCACTTGTTTTGACATTCTGCATGCCGTCTATAACAACATCTGCATACGGTTTTTGTGTGTCTATGAAATGTCGGTAAGTGGGTATTTGATAATTTAAATAGTGTTTCAAATAATCTCCGAGAGCTTTTAAATCCACGGAAATTTCATGTCTTTCCGAACCCCTATCGGTGTAATCCCGAATGATTCGCCGTGCAAGTGCGGCATCGAGCGGCACATCGACAAAAACAGATAAATCGATATACGGTGCAATGGCTGAATTCTGACGCCCGAACGGATAATCCATTATGATATAATCAAGCGGTTCTCTTAAAAGTTGCTCGATATCCGCCGCAATCGGACCGACCTGCCAGTCATCATACAGATTTCTGCCTTCCGGTAAATCGTTAATTTCCCTCCCGGCCAAATAGACATCATCATAATCATCAAAAGATAACACCGTGTAATTTTTAAGACGGCTTTCCAATTCCTTTGTCACGGTTGTCTTTCCGCTTCCCGAGACACCCGATATCGCAATCACAAATGGCTTTTTCATATGTTGTCTCCTGAAACTCGCTCTGTCTTTTCAAGTTCTTTTTGTAGCACATCGGCGAATCGCTGGATATTTGACCCGAGCGTTTCGGCTTGACTTAAAACATCCGCCCGATCCCGATATTTTGCAAATGCTTTCCTGATTGCAACCGCCGTTTCAAGCGCTTCCGGGGCAGGGCATAGCCCCTGTTCCAAAGCCCATTCACCGGCTTTGGTCTTGGCGATGACTTTACCTATTCGCAGTGTATAAAGCCCTCTGGCGACATCCAGCAGCCAACCGTAGGACTTGACACTTCTGCCCGTTGTCTGCGCGTATTTACGAATGACCTCGTAGTGACGCATCACATCCAAACGCAGTTGTTCATAAGTCGGATAAATCATCCGATCACGTACATCTTTTCCGAAAAGAAGGACTCCGTCCTCGAGCAGTTCGGCCATTCCGAAGCTGTCAAAATGATAGTTGTCGGTGATTCGCTGTCCGCTCGTGCCCCAATAGATCACCCGGCCGGGGGCGTGATTCAAAAACGCGTTCAAGGGCAACATTCCGCCCTCAAAACTGCGGTAATACGGATTTTCCGGTTCATTTTCAAGCAGTTTCTGCCGCAGTTCTACCAGTTCATCGGCCTGCATCTGCGAGATCTCCGTCTGTGTCAGGCAGAGAATATCAATATCGCTCCATCCAAGCCGAAAATCATCCAAAACCACCGAGCCGAATAAATAAACAGAGGGTTGGTTTTCGGATAAAATCGCCGTAATCGCTTCTGTCATCTTAGAAATCGAGGTTTTTAATCCCGTCATTTCAATTTCTCCAAGGTTTCAATCAGTTCCCGCCATTCTCGTATATACAAATACTCGCACTGCGGTGCTGTTTCTTTTGATTTATCCCGGTATTCACAATCGATCACGCTGTCATACCACACCGGGAAGATCCCAGCCTCCGCCGCACCCTCGATATCGGCCTGCGGATTATCCCCGCAAAACCAGACGTCTTTTGCGTCCAACCCGGCCTTGCGCAGCGCGATTTCAAACAGCATCCGATTCGGTTTTCTTAGACCATATTCACTGGAAGCAATGAAGAATTCAAATTGATTCATCGGTAAGAAATGATTGATCCGACTTGTCAGCGCCGCTTCCGAAAAACCGATATTGCTGATTACACCGCTGTGGATTCCGTTTTGATTGATATACTCAATCATTTTATCCGCGTCAGGCATCATTGCACCGGGTGATGTTCCGTACCAAAAGATCTCCTCAGCTTCTTCCAAAGAAATTTCAAATGTAACGCCCAAATGTTCATATAGTGTTTTTTGAAACTGCCGCTCGTGAATTTCATAACCGAGTTTTCTGGCCGCATCAAACTGTTTAAAAAGCTCCTGGGCTTGTCTGTTGATCTCTTCCACTGTCAAATGATTCGGATTCGCTTTGATGTGTTTATACAATGCGGTTTCACCATTTAAAGAATCCCATCCCGGCTCATAAAGCAGCGTGTGTCCGTAATCGAATAAAATCATCTTCGGCAAATTCATCTGTAATCCTCCTGTCGCGGTTTCCCGGTCTTGTAATCAATTTTCCAACCGTCATAGACATAATCCTCGGGGATGCGCACAAAACAACCGATATGCTTATCCCTTGCGCGCTCGACGACGCCGGAGACATTTTGGTTGTTCACATTTCCCTCGGCGACGGTCAGCGTGTCCTCACCGACAGCTAATACAATCCCGATGTGGTCATACCAAGGGCAGTTTTCCGGTTTGTTCTCGGGAGGAATAATATTGTCATAAATGACAATATCGCCGCGTTCCGGGATAAATCCGTCCTTTTCAAAGTGGCAGAAACGTTTTTCTGTCCCCATTCCAACCACGCCTCGACGCAGGCAAAGCGCGTGTTCGCCGTCGGTGCATATCGGATCGGCAGTTTCAGTCCCGCCGCTATCGCACAGTGAAAGACAAACGCCGCGCACCAGGCGTTTTTCAGCTCATCAAACGCCGTCTTCTCGGGGGAATATTGAATCAACTTCATATATGTCTCGTCGCTTCTTTCACCGTGAATTTGCTTTTTTGCAAGTTCCTTGGCAATATCGGCGAACGCGGCTCTTGTAAACTCGCTGATAAAGAACCGATTGGACTTTGCCTCCGGCAATTCACTGAGCGGCAGCCCAAATTCCTTTTGTAAATTCACCATACGTTTTGTGATATATTTCTCTTCCGGTTCCCAGAGCCAATGCTGCAATAAATCGGCGTCTTTCAATATTTCATCGTATGCGTCGTGCACATGCGTTTTATCCGAATGATGAAAGATCGCGGAACGGATCAGCATCTGTTCCTTCTCGGTAAAAAGATCTTTTAACTCATTCTTGAACGCTACCCGAACCATCTCTGCGCCATTGACTGCGTGAAAAATCCGCTTGCCTCCTTTCGGAGGATAAACGTCATGCAGCATTCCGCATATGTACGCGAGTTCACGGTCAAGGCCGCGTTTTTCCGCAAGCAGGGCACATAACAAAGCAACGCCGCCGGTGTGATGATAAGAGACGATTCTCTTGTCGTCTTCCATGGCGGAAAAAATCTCATCCACATAGATCTGTACAAGTTCTTTTTTATCCATTTGTATCCTCTATTATTCATCCGAGGAGCGTTCCCTTCGGTCAAAACCATGTGAAAAGCATTATACAGCAACGCACCAATTTTTACAAGCTAAAAAGCCTTATTTCTCAATCAAATCCGCTAATACAGTTGAAAATGTTTCTTTTCCCTCCGTGGACAGATGAATCAAATCCTGAAAATAAGAAGCGTTTTCACAGTCGAATTCATATGTTGTAATCAACGCAGCATTTTCCTCATTTCCGGCAGAAAGATAGGCCGCATAGGTCTCACTCGATACGATCATTCGTACATTTTCCCCGGTAAGCAGTGCCATATATTGCGTCATAATATCCGGATATGCTTGATTTTGAGCGGCTTTACGGTATTTCGGCGTCTCGATAAACATCAAATCGATATCATTTTCGCGGCAGAGCAGGGCAATGTCATATAATCCCTGCACCTGCACGGAATTGAGCGTTGTGTTTTCGGTATTGATCGGCAGTTTTTCTAAATCTTCAGCGGTTCTGCCCTCGGTCACCGCAGTGCCGCTGCCATTCAAATAACGCGAGTTGATCAGAGGGTAAGAAATCGGCCAGGTCAAAAAGAGCTCGTTGTTGGCGGTAACAACCATCTCGAATAATTCTTTCATACCCGCTTTACCGTTTTCGGATAGCGTTCGGTACAGTTCCTTCATGAATTGAAAATCGGTGTCTAAAAACATCCGGTCATCGCTCAGCGACACACCCGCGACCAACGTATAGGCGTACATATCGACGTATAGAGTACCGATCCGAACACCGTGGTCAATTAAATATTTCAATTCCAGCGCTTCAAGGCAGGGTTGATTACCGTTATAAGACAATAAAAAGTTCGAGCCGCTAACTTTTTCACCGATGGTATTGACGTCAAGCCCCTGCCGAAAAATCGAAGAACCGATATAAAGCCGGTCAATCTCACTATCCGAAATCAATCGGCTCATTCCGAATTCGGCATTTTTCATATCGTTTGTTATAAGCAGCCTTTTCATCGGTATAAACGCGCCGATCAAAAGCAATGAAGCGAGTAATACAACCAGAATTCTTTTCATTATAAGCCCTTTCCTCAGATGTGGGGAAGTTTGACCCAAAAAGATTTTTATAATAATATTTAAAGGTCAAACTTCTGGTTTGAAAATTTTATTTTCAAACTTTCCTCTTAAAAGTTTGCGTAAATGAAGCTCGAAGCGCCGAATACCCCGAAAAGCACGATGCTCGAAAGGAAAAACACCTGCCAAATTGAAATAGCAATTGATTTTTGCGGTTTTTTTCGGTTGTCTTCAAAAAGTTCAAAAATCAACAGAATCAGGATAAACAAACAGACCGTCAGGAAAAACGCGGCGCAGGTGTTGTCGTTGGTGAAAGGCATGATCGAATATAAAATCGAATTTATGTCAAACGAAAGCCCCGCAAACATCTGTTTGATATACGAAAACGACGCTCCGAGCGACGAGGAACCGAAGAAAATCCACCCGAACATGACAAGAATAAACGTCAGCAGAGTAGAGAACAGGCGATAGAAAAAGCCGCGCTTTTTCTTCTCCTGTTCTCTCGGTGTCAAAATGTTCAGCACACCGTGATAACCGCCCCAGAAAATGAAATTCCACCCCGCACCGTGCCACATGCCGCAGACCAGAAACGTGACCATCACGTTAAAAGCCCGCCGTAACTTTGAACACCGGTTGCCGCCCAGCGGGATATAGATATAATTCCGCAGCCAGGTCGACAGCGAGATGTGCCATCGACTCCAAAAATCCCGAATATTCATTGACAAATAAGGACGCCGGAAGTTCTCTATGGTATCAAATCCGAGCAGATTCGAAAACCCGATCGCAATCTCGGAATATCCGGCAAAATCGCAGTAAAGCTGCACCGAATAAAAGAATGCCGCCAGCCACAGCGCAAGGGAAGGGTGCGTCCCCGGTGAACCGAATACGGCGCCCACATAACCGGCCAGGCGGTTAGCAATTACGACCTTCATGAAAAGGCCCAGCAATATCCGCTGAAAACCCTTCTGCGCAAGATCGCTTTTATAAATCAGTCCCGCAGAAACAGAATCTTTGAATCGGTCATACCGTTCAATCGGCCCCGAGATGATATGGGCAAAGAACGACACATACACCGCATAAGAGATGAGGTTTGTCTCATGTTCATATTTGAGTTTATAAACATCGGCCAGATAGCTGATCATGCGGAATGTGTAATACGAAATCCCGAGCGGAATCAACAGGTTCAGCGTCATTTCCGACGCGCCAATCCCGAACGCCCGCAAAACAGAATTGATACTTTCGGCAAAGAAATTAAAATATTTGAATCCGAACAACGCGAGCGCAATCGGAACAATCCCCGCAATGAACCACCCCTTGCGGTTTTTCTCCCGGGTGATGAATCTGCCGCACAAAAAAGTCCATACCGTTTCTGCGGCCAAAATCACAAACATCCGCCAGTCGCACAGTAGGTAAAACAGGATATTTGCGCCGAACAGGAAATACAGCCGCCCTTTTTTCGGTGTCACATAATAAAGCGCTGTGATTACCGCAAAGGCGAGAATCAACCGCAGTATGCTGTTTTGAAACGTCCCGTCAAGAATTTGTGCGATCATCGGCATTCCTTCCGTGTTTATACTTCCCGGTTTTTTAATAACAGCCACCAGTGCTTGCTGTAATAATTCGTATCATCCGCCTTATATTCGGCGTTTTCAATCGGCGGAAGCTGAAAGCTCCAATCGGAAAAGAATTTTCTGACGTCGTAGATATCGACATAAAAATGCGGTACGTCTTGTCCGGCCTCAAGTTCATTTCTCAACAGAGTGTTTTCATCGAGCATTTTATATTGTTCGGCATGTTGAAAGCTGTAAGTGTTCTTTGAAATTAATGTCAAAAACAATTCACCGCCGGGACGAAGTACGCGTTTAATCTCGTCCAGCACTGCGATAAAACCGTTCGTATCGGTGTGGTAAATCACATTGTAAGCCATCATGCAGTCAAAACTGTTGTCAACAAACGGCAGAGAGAGCATATTCGAAACAGCGGTTTTGATGTTCAGACCTTCTTTTTGTGCCCGGTTCCGTAGGTGATTGACCCCGTAATCCGACAGATCAACGGCGTTTACGTCAAAACCCTTTTGAGCCATATAAATTGAATGCCTGCCCAATCCGCACCCGAGGTCGAGAAAATCTTTGAATCCGAGACCCTGCCACCGTTCAGCCAAATAAGCCGATTCGGTGCAGGGGATGAGCCATGCTTTATCGGTGTTTTTGCTCCAATCCCATGGTTTCGTAATGTGTAAATCCATTTTTCCTCCGCGATTTATCTCTGTGATCCGGTATTAACCGATTGAATATAGATTTTAGCATATTTTGTATCCGTTTTCAATCAAATCAGACTTTTTAACTGCCTATTATTGATTTTTACATAAAATACTTCAAAGTTTCATTTGAATATATTCTTATTTTGAGAAATCCGTTAAAGATATTTTGTTTTACTGCGTAATATGCTATAATATATTGGTCCGGACAGTTTGTCCGATTCTTTGTTTGGAAGGAAAAAGGATTTTTAAATGACCGATTATAAACCGCACGAGGAATGCGGCGTTTTCGGGATCTATTCCCCGGAAAAAGTGTCGCTTCTGACCTCGATGTTTTACGGGCTTTATGCATTGCAGCACCGCGGTCAGGAGAGCGTCGGCATCTCCGTTTCAGACGGGGACAAGGTGCTTACCCATAAGGCACTCGGGATGATGAACGAGCATTTTAGGGAAACCGCTTCCGAGGTGCTGCCCGACGCTTACGCCGCCATCGGCCATCTGCGCTATTCGACCACCGGTGGCGACGATCTCGCCAACGCCCAGCCGGTCACAGTGCGGCATCTGGGGCGGTCTTTTTCGGTCGCGCACAACGGCAACCTGACCAACACGCAGGAACTGCGCCGGGGGTTTGAACTGACCGGCTCAGTGTTCCAGTCGACGACGGATACCGAGGTCATCGGTCATATCATCACGGGCGAACGCATCGGCGCCGAAAATATCACCGAGGCGGTCAGTCATGCGATGGGTCGTATTCAGGGCGCTTATTCGCTGGTGGTTTTGAGTGGACGCGAATTGGTCGCCGCACGCGATCCGAACGGGTTCCGGCCGCTTTGCTACGGAAAAACCGAAGATGGGAAATACGTCGTCGCTTCCGAGGACTGCGCGCTTGCCGCGGTCGGCGCAAAAAAAGTGCGTGAGATCGATCCTGGCGAGGTCGTGACTTTTTCTCCCGAGGGCGTGGTGTTCAACCGCACGCGCTGCAACCGCAATAAATCTTCCATCTGTATTTTCGAATATATCTATTTTGCCCGTTCGGATTCGGTCATCGGCGACTGTCCGGTGCATAAAGCCCGTCTGCGCGCCGGAGCGTTTTTAGCCAAAAGCAGTCCGGTCGAGGCCGATGTGGTGGTCGGCGTGCCGGATTCGGGGCTCGACGCTGCGGTCGGGTATTCCAACGAATCGAAAATCCCGTACGGCATCGGATTTATCAAGAATAAATATATCGGCAGGACGTTTATCGCGCCCGATCAGAGCGAACGCGAAAACATGGTGCGCATCAAACTGAATCCGCTCGCCGCAACTGTGAAAGATAAACGGGTCGTTTTGATCGACGACTCCATCGTGCGCGGAACAACCGGAAAACGGATGGTCTCGATGCTGCGTGAAGCGGGTGCAAAAGAGGTCCATGTGCGCATTTCGTCGCCGCCGTTCATGCACCCGTGTTACTTCGGCGTCGACATTGATTCGGAGAATTCGCTGATCGCAAACGGACATACCGTGCAGGAAATCGCGGATATGCTCGGAGCGGATTCGCTGGCGTTTTTAGAGATCAAATACCTGCCGTATCTGATCAGCGAAAAAGGCGACGCGGGCTGCTGCAGCGCTTGTTTCGACGGAAAATACCCCGTAAAAGTCACCCCCGGTTCCAAGACCCGTTTTGAATAACAGAGATTGAAAAACAGAGAGAAAACAGCGAGGGAAAGAAAATGGAAAACAACATAAAAAGACCGTCATTCCCGAAAAGAGCGGTTATTACCGCGGGAATGCCGTATGGAAATAAGGAACTGCATTTCGGGCATGTGGGCGGCGTATTCGTCCACGCCGATATTTTTGCGCGCTTTTTAAGGGATCGGATCGGCGCGGAAAACGTGATTTTCGTCTCGGGCACGGATTGTTACGGCGCCGCGATCGAGATCGGTTATGAGACGGAAAAAAATAACGGATTCACCGGCACCATCGCGGATTACGTCGCAAAAAATCACGATAAACAGGCGCAAACCCTATTGAATTATCAGGTCTCGCTGAACCTTTTCGGCGCGTCTGCACTCGGCGAAGGCGGCAGAATCCACACCGCGCTGTCCGCCGAGATCTTCAATCAGCTGTACAATGAAAACAACTTAAAGCTGGAATCGACGTTGCAATTTTTCGATGAGGAAAAACAGGTCTTTTTAAACGGCAGGCAGGTCACCGGACGCTGCCCGATTCAGGGGTGCAAATCGGAGATTGCCTATGCCGACGAGTGTTCGCTGGGACATCAATACAGCCCGTCGGAACTGATCGCGCCGATCAGCGTTTTATCAAATAAACCGCCGGTTCAGGTTCCGGTCAGCAACTGGTTCATCGATCTTCCCGCTTATCAGAAAGTGATGGAAAAGGCGGTCGAGGACTGGTCGAAAATGCCCTGTTGCCGCAAGGTTTTGACCGATGTCATTCAGGAGTTTTTGAAAAAGCCATTTATCTATGTCAAAAAAGAACTGGTTGATCAGATAAAAACGTTTGACGGAATGCCGCCCTATGAGATATTGGATGATGAGCAGAAGACATCGGCCGCATTGGTCTTTGATGATCTGGAATGCAGAGATCAAGCGGTCGCGGTGTTGGCCGCAAACGGAATTCGGTATCGCACCGGAAAGACGCTGGTCCCGTTCCGCTTGTCCGGTAACGTCAAATGGGGCGTGCCGGTTCCGGATACCAAAGAGACGTCCGGCCTGACTTTTTGGGTGTGGCCGGAATCCCTGTGGGCACCGATCTCGTTCACCAAAGCCGTTCTCGGAGACGGAATTGAGGGCAGGGAATGGGAAAAATGGTGGAAATCCGACGATGCGCAGGTTTATCAGTTTATCGGTGAGGACAACATCTATTTTTACGGGATCGCCGAAATCATCCTGTTTTATCTGTTGGGCAATACGATCCGCCTGCCGGTCATCGTGCCGAATCACCATCTGCTGTACGGTAAAACCAAGGCCTCCAGCAGCGGTGAAATCAAGCCGCCGAAAGCGTCGCAGCTGTTGGATTATTACACGTCCGAGCAATTGCGCATGCACTTTATGAACGCAAGTTTGGCCGAGCGGAGCATCGGATTTGAGCCGAAGCCGTTTTTGTTTCCCGACCGAGAGGGCTATGACACCGTGCTGAACGAGGGAAATCTGCTGACCAACGTGTTCAACCGGTTGGTGCGCTCCTGTTTTTATACGGTTCAAAAATATCACGAGGGCGTTTATCCGTCGGGCGCTGTCAGCAAAGACGTCAAGCAAAAATCCGACGAGGTCATTTTGCAGTACGAGAAATTCATGTCCGAACTCAGCTTCGATAAGATTTTCGAGCTGTTGAATCTCTATGTGCGCGACGCGAACAAGGATTGGTCGGTGCGCTGCAAGAGCGAAGAGATTGCGGATATCGATCAGCTTTTGGTCGATTCGTTCCATATCGTCCGTGTGATGACCGCGCTGCTGCATCCCATCGCGCCGTCCGGCTGCGACATGTTGTGCGAATATCTGAAAGTTGACGAGAGAATCTGGGACTGGAAACACATTTTCGAACCGCTGGATACGTTCATTGAACCCAACCATCAGTTCCTGTTCCTCGAACCGAGGGTGGATTTCTTCAAGAAGCATCCGTCTCAAATATCGTGATAAAATGGGGCCAAAACAAACAACAAAGGTTGATTGTTAGGCCCCATTTGTTATAGTGCTACGCCGTTCAAACGGTCGTCGGTGTCCTGCGTTTCGGCGAGTCCGAAGCTGATGCTCAGTGCGTGATCGACTCTCTGCATTGAAAAGTCGTTCAGCCGCCCCATGCGTTCCCGCAGGCGCTGTTTGTCGATGGTGCGGATCTGCTCCAACAAGATAATCGAATTTTTTGAAAGTCCGCAGTCCTCGGCGTCCAGCTCAATGTGTGTGGGCAGTTTTGCTTTGGTGCGCTGGCTGGTGATCGCCGCCGCGATGACGGTGGGGGAGAATCGGTTTCCGACGTCGTTTTGGACGATCAACACCGGACGGATTCCGCCTTGTTCCGATCCGACGACCGGACTCAGATCGGCGTAATAGATGTCCCCTCGTTTAACGCTCATTGAAATTCACGCTCCCAACAGGATTGTCTTCCGGACAAGTGCATGTACGCTCATCACACAACTATTTTTGCCGCGCTTTTGGCGTGTTATACCTTTCCCGGAAAAAATATGGGGGCTGTCATAGTATATTTTCAAAGCAACCTTTTTGCGCCTTGTAGGTTTGTCAATGATGTGTTACAAAAAGGATAAAGGAAAAAGGATTACGGA
>DAOSWV010000038.1 GCA_035380125.1 Oscillospiraceae bacterium | reverse complement strand
GTTTGCCGAAAACCAAAGCCGCTACGACAATCAATGCGTTTGAAATCGTATGGCACCAGTGGTATCCCGTGACCTCGTCGTAATTGACATGAATCCAGGCGAAACAAGCCTCGGCGGTCTCTCCGCCGTCGATCATAGCCAAAAGTTTCTTCGTCTCGTCATACAGACGCGAGGTCATCGGAACCTGCCGCAGACCCGCATCGATAATCGCTCGGACATCACCGGTCACCGCCGCCTGCGCAATCATGGCCGCCACGAACATCTCGCCGTAGATGCCGTTTTTGACGTGGGAAATGGAAGCGTCCCGCCACGCCATGTCAGCGGCTTCGACCGGGTTCCCGGGGCAGATATAGCCGAAATAATCGGCCCGAATCTGTGCGCCGATATATTCGCGGAACGGATTTTTGATAATCGCTGACACCGGTGGATAAAAGCCGTTGACAAAGTTGACGAAAGCCACCCGTTCGGCGGTGCAGTAGGCGTCCTTGGGTTGGTTGGCCAGCCAGCATTTGGCCACGTCAATCGGCTGAAAATCCCGCCCGTATTTCTCGATCAGCCGGGTCGCCGCCATCACCGTATAGTTGGTATCGTCGTCGGACGGCGCATTCGGGATGGTCTTTGCATAACAGCGCTTTTGAAGCGGGAACGTATATTTCGCGGCAATTTCGCCGGTGATCTCATCCGAGACGATATAGCGGTGCATCGGATAGTTTCCGGTCTCTTTGAGCATTGGGATCAATTCCTTGGTGCGAATGCCCTCAATCGGTTTCCCCAGCAAACAACCCGCGATCCGTCCCAACCATGCGCCCTTGATTTTTTCACTCAGCGTCTCCGCCTCAACCGGGACGGCTTTATCCGAGCTGCCCTCGCACAGGGCGCGGATACCTTCCAGATCGGACGGTTCGTTGAATGTATAACCCTCCCGCTTTTTGCAGCTTTTTAAAAGGCTGAATAAACTCTCGGCCATCTCCTCGCGGGGTTTTCCGGGTGGCAGCAAGCCGATCTCGTTGGCCAGTTTTTTATAGGGTTCAATATCATACCCCTCGTCATGCATCTGCTGACATTCGATTTGGATATTGGCGGAGTAGACCTCCCAACCATGCATATCGGCATAACTCGGCACGAACTCACGGTTGAAACGCAGTTCCTCATCGTTGTTGGCGGCAGTTTTGGCGCATACCAGCCCGTCCAGAGTGATATTGAAGTATTCGGCAATCGCTACGAGCTTGTCCAGTTCCGGTCTTGTCGTATCCGATTCCCATTTTTGAACCGCCTGTCTGGAGACATGCAGAATATCGGCAAGTTCCTCCTGTGTCAGTCCGGATTTGGCGCGCAGCGCCGAAATTTTGCTTCCGATTGTCATATTATTGATCACCTTTCCCGTCGGATTTCAAAGTTCAAATTCATTATAATCGTTTTCCGTCAAGAATACCACCACCCGCCGGGTTCTCAAAAAGCAACCTGCGGTTGTCAAGGCGTGGATTTTGTCATTCTGAGCGAAGTCGAAAAATCTCAGACATATCATGGCTTTATATAACGCCGAACAGGCGGCAGGTATTCACCTGCCGCCTGCTTGTTTTATATTTATTTAGTCTGCGAGGGTCTCTTGCTGTAAAAGTGTTGTCGTGCCGTCAGCCGAATACTGATACAAACTCACCGTGGTTGCCGTTTCTTCCTTTGCCGGTGTGATAATCAGATAGGTGTTCACCGGATAATCGGGTGCGCTATCCCGCCATGAACCGCTGTTGGCATAGATCACTTTCTGACCGGCCGCATTGGTCGAAACGGTGATCTTGGCGGCGTGCGTGTGGCTGAATACCACGATTCTCGCCGGTGAACCCGCATCAAAATACTCGGTTTGTGCCAACGAGTCGGTAAAATCATTCGAACCGGCGTTCATCATAGCAGTGACAACGTCGATGGGCACGGCCACATTGTTCAGTTGCTGACGTTCGGCCCAGTTGTCGGCGACGTCGCCGTATAAATTTGCCTCGATTGTGCCGTCTTCGGTCAGATAAGGCAGCAGGTCGGCAATTGCATAGGTGTCGGTATAGCCGTCGAAATTGGTCTTAATGATCTTGTCGGCATAATACTCCGAAAGCGGAAGCTGCGATAAAACAGCCGCCCAGCTCATGTAGTTAAAATATCGGTTCATCTGCGACTGGTCAATCATATCCTGCGCAATGGGCGGGACGATATCGGCCGAAACCGTCACTTTTTCCTGCGCCGAGGTCACTGCGATTCGGGTGAAAAAATACCCGACGGGCACAATCGAATCGCTTTGTGTGATATCACGGTTTGAGATGGGGTCCGGGCCACAAACGAAATTATACCGATCTCCGTGTTCGATCGCGATTTCGCCGCCCATCGCCGTATAAGTACCCAAGCCCACGGCATCCCGCGCCTGATTGATGCCGGGGAACACCCGTTCGGCTTCCTGCGCGTCAAAGGTCATGTCGTGGTTGCCGGGCACAAAAGTCACCTTGATCTCACCGTCGGTGATGATTGCGTTGATCGCATCCACAATCACCTGATTGTTTGCCGCAATCAAATCGTCAAACGAGGCCATGTCGGAAATTTCGTAGTCCAGCGGAACGACCCACTGATCGAATAAATCACCGTTGATCACCAGTTCCGCAACCGTCTCGGATGTTCTGATCATTTCCAAAAAGTCCGCAATAACCTGCTGGTCATATTCGGTTCTCTCATAAGTGTCGTCCACATACAGATGCAGATCACTGATCACTACAATGTCGGTTCTTTCGGATTTCGGTGCGGTTTGGCACCCCGAAAAGCACGCCAAACCCAGCGCCATCACAACGCTCAACAAAATAGATACACTTTTTTTCAAATTCTTTCCCTCTTTCTGCCAATAGAAACGGTAACATTTTAGCGCTTCAGAGAGATTTTGTCAATATTTTGTTTTACTTTTTCGCCACAATGATGTCTCTCAAAATGGCCTGATCGACCCGGTGTTCAAACTGCGCATAAGGGCCCTCGTTCAAAACGTTCAGTCCGGCTTTTTTTAAAATCTCCGTCATTTTCTCACGGGCAAGCACATTGTTGTTCCACGAAAACACCATGCAGCCGCCCGGACGCAGCACTTCTGCCCACCCCGGCAGGCAGGCTTTCAGCAGTTCGGCGGGATTGCGGGTCATGGCCGATTGTTTTTCATCGGTCACATTGGCATGCTGCACCCCGTAGGGCAGGTCGCCGACAATCATGTGAAAAAAATTCTTTTTATAATATTGCACCGCATACTGCGCGTTTCCGGCGATCAGTTCCGCCGTTTTGCTGTTTCCGTCTTTCTGTTCCTGTCTGTTGCGCGCAATTATAAAAGTATGGCGCTGCGCGGTGAACGATTTATTTGCACCCGATAGGCGTATGGTTTTATATTCAAACTTATATTTTGCGGTCTCAAGGAACTTCTGTAAAAACCGGCTTGCCTCCGCAGTCACCTTCTCGCCGATCTCGATGCCGTACACATCATAACCCTTAACTAATCCCTCGAACAGCGTCGTGCCTTTTCCGGCAAGTGGGTCAAGCAGTTTCAACGGTTCCTCGCAGGACTGGGTATACCGTGCAATGTTGATCATCATGCGCGTGAAAATCTCATTAGTCTTACCGGAATATTTCAACATCGCACTGATACCCTCGTCGACAAAGTGCTCGTCGGTGCGCGCAATCGGTCTCAAACGCAAATTTCCGTCTTCACCCTCCAGCGCAAACAGCGCATAGACAAACGACAGTTCCGAGACGATCTTGACATCTCCCGCCGTCAGCTCTCCCGCCGTTTCAAACAAAAGATACTGTACACCACCGATGTTTAGATTCTGCGGCGTTTTACATGAAACGGTGAACCTTTGTGCCGCAATTTCAAACTCCGACAACGACAGTTTTAAAGCCGTCTCGAAATAAACCCGGTTGTGTCCCGGATGAACCAAAATGGCGTATTTCATAATGCTTTTCCCCTTGTTTCTTTTTCCGGCGGCTTTCGCAATTTTAATATCACACCGTGTTTTTGAGCAATTTCCTCAAACAACCTGACCGCCGCAGAAGCTTTTTCTTTGGAAGAACTCTGCCGATCGAGATTCTCAAGCTGAGCCATAACGGATTCGGTATCCGTTAAATCCAGCAGATTGACCGCGAGGCAAAAATAACTCTTTCTTTTTCCGTCGTCGAAATTTTCCAACAATTCGGTCAACAGCATAACTTTTCGGTTTAATTCCGCACGATAGACCTCAAACCCGATTTTCTTGATCCTCTCGAAATTCGTCAGTTGGTTTTGATGGGTGATAAAGGAGTCGTAAAGATCGATACCGCCATACCGGACACAGGGGTATTCACCGCATAAACCGCAAAATTCAACCTCATGGCGGCGGCAGATCCCTCCGAATATGCTCTGTGCCGATTATATCATGTTTTACTGTGAAAGAAAACAAATATCGTCAATCCTTGCCTGAAGTGCTCGTTTATTGTATAATTAAATCGAAAATATTATTAGGGACGGAAAATATTATGAAATTTATCTCATGGAACGTCAACGGCCTGCGCGCCGTGATGAATAAGGGATTTCCCGAATTTTTTGCCGCCGCCGACGCCGATATCTTCTGCGTGCAGGAGACCAAGATGCAGCGCGAGCAGGCCAACATCGAATTCGAGGGCTACACCTCCTATTGGAACAGCGCCGACAAAAAGGGCTATTCCGGCACCGCGGTGTTCACCCGCCTCGAACCGCTCTCCGTCTCCTACGATTTCGGCACCGCCGAACACTCGGGCGAGGGCCGCGTGATTACGCTGGAGTTCGACACCTTTTATTTCGTCACCGTCTATTCGCCCAATTCCCAAAACGAGCTGGCCCGCCTGCCCTATCGGATGCTCTGGGAAGACGCGTTTCGTACATACCTGACCGCCCTCGATCAACAAAAGCCCGTGATCGTCTGCGGCGACCTGAATGTCGCGCATCAAGAGATCGACTTAAAAAACCCAAAGCCGAACATGGGCAGCGCAGGTTTTACCAACGAGGAGCGCGAAAAACTGACCCTGCTTTTAGAATCGGGCTTCGTCGATTCTTTCCGTATGCTATATCCCGATCAAATCGGTGCTTACACCTGGTGGTCATATATGTTCAAAGCCCGGGAACATAACGCCGGCTGGCGCATCGATTATTTTCTGGTCTCGGAACGCCTCTCCAAATACATCAAAGACAGCGTCATTCTCTCCGACGTCATGGGCAGCGACCATTGCCCCGTCGGATTGAATATAGATTTATCATGATAGCGAAGTGCGAAATAATGTGTGATACATCATTAAAAAACGCATTTTGCACGAAGCCGAAGGATCTCGGGCTCATGAAACTAAAAACCATCCTTTAAAACGCAAAACCCCCGCTGCAGCGGGGGTTTTGTGTTAAGAGGAGTTGTTTATAGAAAACAAAATCAGAAGCTTAATATTTTTTTGGCGGTCTCGTCGCCCGCGTCGGTGATGTAGGTAATGCCGGTCTCCTTGGCGGTCTCGCGGTTTGCGGCGAACAGGTCGTCGCGCGAAATTGCCGAGACGTTGAACTTGCGCGCACCCGCCATCAGCTGCTGCAGTCCTGCGGTCAGCTTGTCGGCCAGCGTCCAGACGCCGATCGCGCCCAGCGGAATCTTTTTCATCTCATCTGCGCCAAGTTTGTTTTTCACGTCGAAATAACCCGCGAAAATCTCCTCCGGCGTCGTGCCGAATTCGCTCGAAACGGTCTTGGGCAGTTCGGCCCAGTTGCCGTTGAGCGCTTCTTTGCGTTCGGGATGCAGCACGCCCTCGATGTTTGCCCCGACGAATCCGGGGATCATCAGCGCGCGGCCCATGCAGACCAGTTTGGTAAACGGCGCGCCGAGTGCCAGCGCTTTAAAGATGTGATCTTCTCTGGCAAGGCCACCCGCGAACGCCATATCGACGACATCCGCGCCTTTTCCGGCCAATAACTGCGCATATTCATACGCTTTGGAGTGCAGTTGAATGGATGGCACGCCCCAGTTCTCCATCATGTTCCACGGACTCATGCCGGTGCCGCCGCCCGAACCGTCGACGGTCAACAGGTCAAGCTTGGCCTCTGTGGCGAATTTGATCGACATCGCCAGCGCTTCCATGCCGTAGGAGCCGGTCTTGAGCGTAATGCGCTTGTATCCGAGTTTTCTCAGGTAGGCGATTTCGGTCATAAAGTCCTCGCGCACCTGCATCCAGTTGTCTTTATCGGTATATCCGAGGCGGCTGTGGCGCGCAAACGACTTGATCGCGCCGCTCTTAAACGCCTCCTGCACATGGGGTTTTCTCGGGTCGGGATCGACGATGTAGCCGCGGTCTTTCAAAAACAGCGCATACTCCAAACTCGTGACCTGAATCTCGCCGCCGATGTCCTTGGCGCCCTGACCCCATTTGAGTTCGATGATGACCTTGTCGCCGTATTTTTCGATCAGATATTCGGCGACGCCGTTGCGGGTATCCTCGACATTCATCTGTACGATGATCGCGCCGTACCCGTCGTAGTATTTTAAGTAAACGTCAATTCTGCGCTCGAGTTCCGGCGCTTTAATGATTCGCCCGTTTTTCAGGACGGCTTCCTTGTCGATGCCGACCACGTTTTCGCCGATGACGATCGGGAAGCCGACGATAGCCGCTCCGATGGCGAACGATTCCCAGTATTTCGCCGCAATAAAGGTGGAGCCGAGCGCGCCGGTCATCATTGGGACGCGGGATTTGGTCTTAACAGCTTTCCCAAAAGCCGTCTCGGTCGAGACATTGGGAAAAATGCAGTCGTCAGCACTGTTGGAAAGGCCCTTGGGCAGTCCGTGTGCGCCATAGCTGTACCCCTGAATACGCAGTGCGCTGTAACTGACGCCCTCGTGAATCGTGTTGCCGCTGCCTGCGGTAATGGCCCCGAAATCGCGGGGATAGAGAAGCTTTCTGCCCTTCATGCTCGACATCCAGGTCTCGCATTTACCGGTGCAGTCGGCGCGGCATAGGGTACAAAGCCCCGATTCTGCAGGGTTGCCGCGATTGACCGTGTTCAGAACGTCATTGTTCTTCGGATACTGGATCATACTTATGTCCTTCCTTTATTAAATTTTTGGATGTCCGGTTCAAAGCGGTAAAACAAAAGACCCGAACTTTTTCCTTCTTTGCGTTTTATGTACACGCCATTGTATACATAAGAAAGAATAGATAAATTATACCAAATCGTTTTATACAATTCAATAATTTTTATGGTTTTTGCGCATATATTTTGCATAATCTTTAATATTTATTGTTTTTTGATATTTTGCATTGAATAATTATTCCGCTTCCTGTTTTCCCGTTATCTCTAAAAATTTCCTTTATGGGGGATGGCGCGTAGCGTCGGAGTGGTTCTTTTATTCCCCTCTACATGGTGTCGCAAGCGACGCCTTAGGGGTGGTAAGTCCGCTGGCGCGGACTTGACGGAGTGGTCAAATATGATTCATCCTTTTTCCCCCTCTCTTGCCAATTCCCGCCTTTTCGCGTTATAATAGTCACAGTTCATCGAAAGGAGGCGCGGCCATGCAAAATCCGATCTGTTATATTTTCGGCGCGGGCGAACATTACGGCCCGCCGCCCGTTCCCGTTTCCGGCGATCTGGTCATCGCCGCAGACGGCGGATTGACCTATCTCGAACAGCACGGCCTCACCCCCCATCTTTTGGTCGGCGACTTCGATTCACTGACCAAAAAACCGTCCTCCGAACTCAAGACCGTCGTCCTGCCTAAAGTGAAAGACGACACCGACATGGTCGCCGCGCTGCGTGAGGGCAAAAACCGCGGTTATCGCGTCTTTCATATTTACGGCGGCACGGGCGGACGCCTTGATCACACCCTTGCCAATATCCAGTGCATCGCCGATCTGGCGCAAAACGGCTGCAAGGGCTGCCTGTTCGACCGCGACACGGTGATCACAGCCATTCACAACGATAAAATTAACTTTCCGGCCTCTGCACATGGAGTTGTTTCGGCTTTCGCACACACCGAAACCTGCACCGACGTCTATGAGCGCGGTTTGAAATACCCGCTCACCGACGCGTCGCTATATAACACCTATCCCTTAGGCGTCAGCAACGAATTCACCGGTGTCAATTCTGAAATCTCCGTCCGTGAGGGGACACTAATTGTGATTTATCCGAAAGATATAAAAATATCATTCTGAGCGTAGCACGCCAAAGGCGTGCTTGAAGAATTTTTATATTGAAAAATTCTTCCGGGGAACATCGAAGATGTTCCTTGGAGTCTGAAGAATCTCGGACTTATGAATGCCTTTTGTGATTAATTAAGCGCGTCGGTAAAACCGGCGCGCTCGTTTTCCATTACAATTTGCTCCTATTTGTACTTCTCCGCAATCCCTTTTTCAATGCAGGTGATGGCTTTTTCATAAAGTTCAGCGACCTCGGCCAAAATCGGTGCGACCGCCTTGCTGCGGTTTTCGTCTACGCCCCACGGCGATCTCCAACCTAAATACGGTTCGCAGGCGGCAAACGCTTTGGCCTCCTGCTCCATATAATCCGCAGCCTTTTCAAGCTGTTCTTTCGCCTTTGCACCGAAATGTCCCGCAATCTCGCGCAAAAATCCGGGTGCTGCGGTGTGGGTTGAGTGGTAGATATCATAGCAATAAGCGTCCGCAAGGTCGCGGTCTTTTCCGGGCTTGCCGTAGGCCTCCGCCCACTTCTGAAACGCCTGAATACCCTCGTAGGAATACCAGCCGCCCTCCTCGGGCTTATCTTTGACGGTTCTTGCATGCGCGACGGCGTCGTTCAACGCGTTAATCTCGGCGGCTCGAGCATTAAATTCCCGCACCTTCTCGCCGATTACGACCGCTCCGAATGCCGGGCAGATATCAACCGCCTTTTCAGCCCGATCCCAAGCCTCGGCATGGTATTCCTTTGCTCCAAGCCAATACGATCCCCTGCCGAAAAAGAGTTTATTCTCCTCGTCGTAACCGCAGACAACGTCCCACTCGGCGCTGGTCATCGCATGCCAGACAATCACCGGCCTGCCCGCGCCGATCTGTTCCTTGACCGCCTCAATCATTTGATCGGTCTGCCTTTCGCCGTTCGGCCCGAAGCAGGGAACATCTTTACAGTCATACCCGAGCAGTTTGACCAGATCGGGCGTCCACATCAGCATGCAGCAGGTCGGGCGGCTCGGGCATCCGGTTGCAATGCGAAACGCAGCCCCCGCAATCCCCTGGATGTACTCAGGCGAATAGGTCTCCCCAAGATAGTTCATCGTCACCCGGACGCATTCAAACAAAGGTTCTTTGTATTCGTACGTGGGTACATCTTTTAAAATTTTCATGATCTTTTTTCCTTTCTTACTCGTTGTTGTCATTCTGAGCGAAGCGCGCCAGAGGTGCGCGAGTCGAAGAATCTCGGACTGATAATAGCCTGTGGATAATGTTGCCGTGAACTTCATGGTGACGAGATCCTTCGACTCCGCTACGCTCCGCTCAGGATGACAATTTTTATTTTCCGATCGGAATCCAAATCTCTTCGGAGTAGGTATGCGACATCTCGCAGTAAGTCTCGAACTCATGCGTCTTCAGGCGCGAAAACCCCGTCTGTGGGAACCACACGCAGTTGATATACCCCCATGTTCGGTGGATCGTCTCGACAAACGTCTCGGTGGTCGCGGGCGGCGTGTTGAAAACCGCATACTGTGCCGAGGGAATCATCAGCCACGTGCATTCGGGATTCACGCCGTCGAAATCATCCACCTCAATGCCGATCAGATAAGAGATATCGCTTGTTTTTTCATCATAATCGAACAGTATTCCGATATCCCACCGCGTCGCGGGGTCGGTCGGCTTTCCGATTTGCTCATACAGCCGCTCGGCGTGGTATCGGTTCCAGTGGCAGGGCGCGTCCTTCCCGTTTGCACCTTTGCGAAATGTTGTGCGGCAGGCAAATCCCGCGAGTTTGAAAGCGGGTTTGACGGCAAACCGCACGACAGGCCCCGGGATTTCAAAGCGCCGCTCTCCCAGCCGGACGGGGTGAACCAGATTCAAGCTGCTCTGCGTCTGACGGAACTGGGACGGCGATACGCCGAACTGTGCCCGAAACGCCCTTACAAAATTCTCGTGAGAATTGAAGCCCCAGTCAAACCCGACGTCCTTGATGTAGTCGCGGCTGTCGGCGATGGCGACGGCGGCCTCGGACAGACGCCGCTTGCGCAGATACTCCATCGGCCCGCACCCGACCGCCTGCTGAAACATACGGCAGAAGTGATAGACCGAATAGCCCGACTGTGCAGCCAGTTCTTCTACGGTGATCTCACCGGTCAGATTTTCTTCGCAAAAGTTGATCGCCTTTTGAATGACCTCGGTACCGTTCACATCTCATCACCGCCGAATTGATTATACTGCATCTTCCAAAGCAATGCTTGATAATTTTTGCTTATTATACCATATAACAGATTGCCCTTGAAATTAAGTCCGCTATAAAATATAATAGACATATCAGATATAAACGCAAAGGAGTTATCATGAAACCGAAAAACATTCTATTATTTTTTACCGACCAGATGCGCGCCGATTGTATTCACGAACTCGGCAACCCGGTGATCCAGACGCCGCATCTCGACGAACTGGCGCGGGAATCTGTGGTGTTTGACCGCTGCTATACGCCTTCGCCCGTCTGCGTTCCGGCGCGTTACAGCATGATGACCGGCCTGTATCCGGCACATACCGGCTGCGGCGAAAACGCGCACCACGGCGATTACGAAGGCGACGGCATGTATGCCCGCCTGACCGCCAACGGCTATCACACCTGCGGCATCGGCAAAATGCACTTCCCGTTCGATCCCTATGGGCTGCACGGTTACAGCGAACGTTTTTCGCAGGAGGAATTCCTCGAAAAAGACGACACCTACGGCAACGATCTGCTCAAGAAGGGCTATACCAACGTCTTTGATTATAACGGTCAGCGCGGAGAGATGTATTACATCCCCCAAGTTTCACAGCTGCCCGCCAAAGACCACCCCACGGCTTGGATCGGCGACCGCAGCATCGACTTTATCAAAAATTACAGCGGCGATAAACCCTTTTTCCTGATGTCCTCGTTCATCCATCCCCACCCGCCGTTTGCGCCGCCCGCACCCTGGAACAAACTCTACCGGAAATACCAAGCCGTTGTGCCGAACGTCCCCGAGGACAGCAAAAATATGCTGACTTGGTCCAATTTAACTCAAAACCGTTATAAAGGACTCAGCGCCGGCATCGACAAACACCTCGTCAATCAGACGATCAACCACTATTATGCCTGTATCTCCTTTGTCGATTATCAGATCGGCCGCATCGTCGCCGCACTCAAAGAGCGGGGGCTTTATGACGACACCCTGATTGTATTCACCTCCGACCACGGCGACTTTTTAGGCGACTATAACTGCTACGGAAAACGCTCCATGATTGATGCCGCCGCCCGCGTACCGCTGCTGATCCGCGTTCCCGGCAAATCTTCCGAACACAGAACCGATCCGGTCTCGCTGGTCGATATCGAGCCGACGCTGCTCGATTGGGCGGGCATCCGACACAAGGACGGAGAATTTGACGGTATCAATATCTTCAAAGACCGACACGATTATATCTACTCGCAGTATGAAAGAGGTGAGATCGCTCTGTATATGATCGCCTCCGATCATGACAAACTGGTCTACTCGGTCTATGACAGAAAATATTACTATTACGACAGTTTCCCGGAAACCGCCAATACATACGACCCGAAAAATCCGCGCTGCGCCGAATTGAGAGAACTGTTGAATGCGTATATCGAAATGGCCTCCAAACCGGCGGCGGATCCGGCGGAAATCCGCGCTATGATGGACAGCAGAATGGAACTCTGCCGCGCGATTCCCTACGCGGCTGCCCCGCAAGACCATAAAAACGCCCACAACCGCGAGTTGGCCGCCATCCCCAAAGAATACACCATCGATCTGTAAATAAATTTTCGTGCTGCTAAATTAAAAGCAAACCGGTATAAAGGGAATTTTCAATGTTTTCCCTTTTTCAGTAAACCGTAAATATTCAAAACTTTAAGAAACTCTTGCAAAAGGAAATTTATTGTGATAAAATACTAACGAACGTTAGATTAAGGACGTGCGTTATGGCGGATCAGGATTTAAAAACCCGAATCAAAGAGGCGGCGGTCAGACATTTCAACGACAGCGGATATTACGGAACGACGATACGCCATATCGCCGACGACGTGAATTGCTCGCTGCCGATGATCTATTATTACTATAAAAGCAAAAAGGAACTGTTTGACGAAATCATAAAAAAAGAATTTTTTGATCTAGTCCGCAGGCAGGCCTCGTCGCTGAAAATCGACAATCCGGTAGATTTTTATACCAAGTTTGTCTTCAGCCTGAACTCCCTGAGCAATTATGACCGACAGGTTTACCGGCTCGGAACAAAGGTCTATCTCTCTTTTGACGGCGACGAGGAATTGATGGGCATCATGGACAAATGGGAAAAGACCATTTTCCCCAGACATTATAACCTGCTTCTGCCCTATCTGAAAAACGCGGACAACGCCGCGGCAGTCGTCAGAACCCTGATACATCTGCTGGAGACGATGATCGAAAGCATCGTCGTCAAAAACAGATATCTGCCCAAAAACGAGATTCGGGAGGAAATCGCAGTCGTTCTTCACAGCTTCCTGTAATTGCATTCAGCCCCATCCCCGTTTCGATCGGCATACGAATGCCGATTTATATTGTCCCTTTTTCTAACGAACGTTATAATATGTTAAGGAGAAAAGAAACATGGAAATCGAAAAGCGACTTGCCCTGCTGCAAAACACTTACGCGGCCTCCGTCGCAGAAACCGTCAATACCTATGCCGGATTGAAGACACTGGAGACAGTTGTCGAGAAGCGGAAAGCGCGGCAGACATCAACGGCGCCTTATCTGAATCAGCAGCTGGGGATTGAAACCGTTGAAGACGTCTTTTTAAAGCTCTCGGAGATTTACAGCTGTGCGAATTGGACGGTTCAAAAGACGGAGAATGGCTGTATTGCAACGGCGACTTCCTGCAAACTCTGTGCCTTGTCCAAGAAAATGGGCGGAGCAAATCCCTGCCGCGGATGGTGCCTTGACCCCATGATCGCCATGTTGTCCGACGTCGGCAAAATAGACGCCGGATGCATCGCCGTGAAAAGCACCTTGATGACCGGCGACTGCTGCACGGTTGTGGTCGGCGCTGAAGAAAACTCCGCAAAATAAAAAACCGTCTGAAATCCCGTTGAAAGAGGCTCCCCCGATGAAAAAAGCATTGCCCGGTCTGTCGGCAATCGCCGCTTTGTCTTCCGTCATTTCCGCCTGTGCCGGCATTTTTTATGCAGACGACGGAACTCGGCGAACCGTCGAAAATATCTACGGACAGAAAATCATTCTATACGGAGACGGCGTCTATGCGAACGATTCACTTTTGAAAGCCGGGGCCGCAAAAGGTACGGATGCCGTCGTCATCATTGTCAGCTTGATTCTGCTTGCCGTTCTGCCGCTTTGTGGAAAGAAAAAAGCGTTTGCAACCCTGCGGTCGGGACTGCTGCTGATTATTCTCTATGCTTCCGCCTGCTTAATATTGGGTATGAGTTTCAACCGGCTGTTTTTACTGTATATTCTGCAGTTTTCAAGTTCACTGTTTGCGTTTATACTGTCTTTTCGATATCTGTTGAACACCGAAATCTTTCAGCCCCGGCTTTACGAAAAACGTCTGACCGGTACGGGGATTTTTCTGCTGGCCGGCAGCTGTTCGGCTCTGGTTTGGCTTGCACTGATCATTCCGACCGTCTTCACGGGACAGCCGCTTCAAACCATCGAAATTTACACGACCGAACCGGTTTTTGCATTCGACCTGGCGATCGTCCTTCCGTCTCTGCTTTTCTGCGGCATTGCTCTGCTGCAAAAAAAGAAGATCGGTTACAAAACGGCTCCCGTCTTTCTCACGTTTTTAAGCGGAGTCGGCGCTTGCGCGATCGTCCAAACCGTCTTTCAAAACTCGCTCGGTATCATCGTTCCGCGCGCTCAATCGCTCGGTCTGGCCGGTTCCTTTGCGATTCTCGGAATTCTGGCCACGGTATTGAATTTAAAACTGCTGAAATTCACGAACTGACCGATATTGTCCTGGTGCCGCCGAATTTTAATGAAATCGGAATCATACAACCTCCCCCCGATTGCTTGACACCCCTCGTTTCCTTTGCTAAAATGAGTAAAATAACCGCGATATCGGGGGAATTATGTCGAAAATGAGACTGGTTGCGAAACCGATTTCCAAAGCGCGCACGCGAAAACGTCTGGCGCCTTCGCGTATTTCCGCGCCTTTTGTTTTGATAGGCTGTTTTTTAATGCCGTTTTATCTCCGTTTTGTTTTGTCTTTCCGTAAAATCGAGATTCGCACCCCGGAAAAAATCACAGAGGCCATCCGCGATTTTCAGGAAAAACGGACGCGCCTGATTGTCGCTTTCCGCCATCCCTACGGCGACGAGCCCCAGCTTCTGTTCCATGTATTCGAAAATCTCCTGCCGCGCTACGCCAAAAAAGCCAAAACGCCGCTTCTCAAAAGACCGCAGCTCCGGCTTGTCCACGATTATGCCGTTCCGCTCTGGGGCGGAGCGTTCATCCGGTTCATCCTGCCGCGCGCGGGTGCATTGCCGGTCTATCACGTCAAATACGAACCCGCAAGCATTAAAAATATCAGAAATATCCTCCGCGACGGCACGTCTCCGCTCGGAATCGCCCCCGAAGGTCAGGTGTCCTACCACAGCGAAACCCTCCCGAGAATCGAACAGGGCACGATCCGCATCGGTTTTTGGTGCGCCGCCGAATTGGCCAAAGCCGCCCGCCCGGAAAAGGTCTGCGTTTTGCCGATCTCCGTCCATTATCAATACGATCTGCGGGATCAAAAGAAAATCAAGGCGGCGCTTACCCGCGTGGAATCCCTCTGCGGCCTCAATCCCGCCTCCGAAAATAACAAAGACGAACTGCCCGATCTTCTGACGCGCATTGAAGCCATCGACAATCGGGTTCTTTGCATCGCGGAGGAATATTACGCCACCCTCGGCTATCAGCCGCATAACGCGCCGGAGCAGGAAAACGAGCCGGCGGACAGACAGCGCCGCTGGGAAGCGCTACAGCCGTTTGCGTTAAAAACAGCGGAGCATTTGTTGGGGCTGGCGCCGAGAAACGACGATTTGGTACAGCGCATGTATCGGGTGCGGCTGGAGTGTTGGGACCGCATCTGCCCGGAATATCAAATCGACCAATTACCCCGATTGGAAGCCGCTTTGGCGCATCGGCGCGCCGGAGAGGCCTGGTTTGCGATGCGCCATATGGAATTGGTGGATCTGATGTCCTATCACGATATCAATTATCTGAACGCGCAAAACATCTCCTTTGACCGAATCGTCGAAATCACCATCAATCTGGAAGACCTCGTCAACCGCCTCATGGGCGGCAATATCAATAACCGGCCCAATGTCATCCGCAAAAAAGCGGTGATCGTCCCGGATTCCTGCCTGAACCTCACCGAACGCCTCCCCGACTACCGCAAAAGCCCGAAAGAAACCGCCTGCGAAATCACCGACGAACTTGCCCGCAAATTCGAAACTTGTATAAAGAGGTATCACCATGAAACAGAATGACGAATTGACAGCCCCCGCAACAAAATCCTCCAAACTTCCACTGCGCGTAAAAATGGGCTTTGGGATCGGCGACCTCGGCGGAAATCTCTTTTTCACCGCCATGGGATTTTATTCGCTGATCTACCTGACCGATACGGTGGGCATCGCCTCGGCGCTAGCCGGCGCCGCCATTTTGATCGGCAAGTTCTGGGATGCGGTCACCGACCCGACGATGGGCTATCTCTCCGACCGCACCCGTTCCCGTTGGGGCCGCCGCCGTCCCTATTTTCTGTTCGGCGCATTGCCGCTGTTGCTGGCGATGTGGTTTTTCTTCTCCGCGCCCGATTTTCAGAACAGGCAAACCGCCGGATTCATCTGGGTCATTTTTGCGCTCTGCCTGTTGAATACCGCCTATACCGTTGTCAACATCCCCTACGGCTCGCTGACCCCTGATCTGACCAAGGACTTTAAGGAGCGAACGTCACTCAACGGCTTCCGTTTCAGCTTTGCGGTCATCGGCACCATATTGGGCGCGGCGGTCGTGCTGCCCATCGTGAATGCGGCGAGCGACAGCCACAAGGGTTATTCCAATGTCGGTTTGATTTTCGGCATCATCATGGCCGGGACGATTCTGATTACGTTCTTCACGGTTCGCGAATCCGCACAAAACCAGGTCATTCCGAAACAAAAATTCTTTTCCACCTTCGCGGTGGTCTTTAAAAATAAACACTATATGCGGCTCGCCGCAGTCTATACCCTGAACCTCACCGGTCTCACCTTTGTCCAGTCCATGCTGGTCTATTACTTCAAATACATCTATCAAAACGAAGGCATGACCACAGTCGCCATGATTTTATTACTCGGAGTCGCAATGGTCTGCATCCCAATCTCGGTTCAGATCTCTAAGAAAATCGGCAAAAAACGTACTTATCAGCTCGCGCTCGGCATCCTCGCGGTCTGCTGCCTTGCGATGTTTTTCTTTGCGCACATTCTGGGAATGACTTTTACGTTTGTCGTGATGGCCATTGCCGGCGTCGGTCTCGGTTTTGCCTATGTGCCGCCCTTTGCCATGCTGCCCGACGTGGTGGAAGTGGACGCAGTGCAGACAAAAATCCGCAAGGAGGGCGCTTATTACGGCATGTGGACCTTCTTTTCCAAAATCGGCGTCGCAGTCGCGGCAGCCCTCTCAGGCGCGTTCTTGGGCCTCGCCAGCTTTGTGCCGAACGTCGTTGACCAGACGGATTCCGCGCTCTTCACCATCCGGCTCCTGATCGGCCCGATCCCCGCCGTGATCTTTGCCGCGGGCATCCTGCTCGTCCAACGCTACCAGCTCGACGAAAAGACCTATAACGCCATCATCGCGGAAGAAAACCAATAAATCATCCTTACAAAAACAGGACCCACCCGTTTTCGGACAGGTCCTGTTTTTACGTGTACCGTCAATCGCAGGGCGTATTACAACCCTGCACAAGTTCCACGGAAATACTTGCGACAGCCGGCAGATTATCAATCCCTTCGTAGATGATATTCCCCAAATCCAGAGGCGTCACCCCGACAATCGAATTTGCAATGCTGGTCGTGCCGACAACCGCACTGGAAACCAGCGTATAACTGATTGATTTGACGAAACTGCCGCCGGAAGGCACCAATGCGTTTTTGCAGATGATTTCAATGCCGATCGGTCCCGCAAGATTCACATTCAGCGGAATCGGCGTCTGCGTGTCCGTGTAATACGCTTCGCACCCGTTAAAGCTCGAAAACTGCACCGTTATGCCGGTCGGAATTCTCATCCGATCAAAAATATCGACAATCACATCGGGGGAATCCCCAACACCTGCAATTGTCAGATTAAACGTGCCGTTATTGCCGTTGACCGTGCAGCATTTCCCGGCGCTTAACTTGACAACATCCAGTGTTGTTTTGCACATCACGGACGACTCGGTACCGGTGGCGGCAACCCTTGCCATATTGGCAACCGAGTAGCTACCCGGGTTGCTGAAACTCAAAACCGGTATAAAATAAGTCACCGTGACTCTTCCGCCCGGTTCAATTGTCCCCAAATTACCGCTGATTTCCACCTGCCCCGTGCGGATAACGACACTGAGCGTTGAAGGATTCACTGTCACGGGCCCGATGGTAAACTGTGTCGGGATCACAATAATATCGTTGAATTGAACAAGATCCAACGCCCCGTCGCCGATGTTGTCGACATGGACGACGAATTGGAGCGTCGCTTGATTATTGACGATCACCTTGCCGCATTGTTTGGATAAAAGCAGTTTGCCGGCCGGATTGCAGCCCGGAACGATAAAACAGTCGGTGCAACCAAACGTATAAACCACCCCCGCGGCTTTTATTTTAACAGATTGAGCCTCTTCGGTATAATTTCCGATGATACCGATTCGGTATTCAACGCTTAATCCTTTGTCAAAACGGTTGTTCGTCTCGACTTTCAAATATTGAAACCCGTTCGGAGCCGGGCCGAAATTCGGATCATTTTTTATCAGTTCAAACGGGACAACAGCATATAAGCCGCATCCGTCTATTTTTTCTTCCACAACAATGTTGGCTGCGTTGATTTCCGCGCAGATCGGAATGCCGAAATTGCTGATGCCTCTTGTTGCGCTGTTGCAGTCCGTCAGGAATTTATAGGTCCAAAACGACGTGTTCAGCTCAAAAACAAACGCCGGATTGTTGACGACCGACCCGTCGGGCAGATTCTGACACTGCGGCTGGACGACGGTAATGCCGTTTTGAGTGCCGCAGCAGCATATATTTGAATAAGGCGAACACGCACAAGGTTGTGCCGGAATTGCCATATTAACACTCCCAAAGATTATTGACCGCGCCAAAGCGAACGCCTTGGCGCAGTTCTCAATCCATCATATGAAATTGAAAGTGTTTCGGAAACTCGATGTGTCTTATAACCGGGATTCTTTTATTTGGTGCAGGGTAAAACACCTGCTTCGCAGCTGTTCGGACTTGCAGGTTCAAGTCCTGTAGTATATAAATAAAAAAATCCCGACCACAAGGTCGGAATAATTTCCTTTGGTGCAGGGTAAAACACCTGCTTCGCAGCTGTTCGGACTTGAAAGGTTCAAGTCCTGCAATTAATACTTCAAATAAAAAACACCCCGGTCTTGCAACCGGGATATTTTTATTTG
>DAOSWV010000037.1 GCA_035380125.1 Oscillospiraceae bacterium | reverse complement strand
TACGGCCTCACCGTTCTCATCATTTTAGCCTCGAATTCAAGCGCCATGTCCAGCAAATTCATGTATTTCGACTCCTTCAATCCGGATTTAACAGTCAACCGGTTCGGACTCTTTACCACAACCCGTCTCGATCTCAAGCATACGATCTTCGGTTTTGAGGCGCAGATCCCGGATGATGACCCCATCGACACCTCTTCTATCTCGTCCTCCGAGACCGCCGATCCCACTCCGACCGAATACGAAGATCAGGTTATGGATATCGACTGGGATTCGCTGATCGCCAACGAAACCGACGAGACCCTGCTCAAAATGCATCAGTATTTCTCCTCGCTGACGCCGACCAAGACCAACGATTATACCGGTATATTCGAAGGCAAAAATTTGATTTTGATCACGGCGGAGTCGTTCTCACCCTACGCCATCGACCCCGTGCTGACCCCGACGCTGTATAAAATGCAGCAGGAGGGCTTCCAGTTCACCAACTTCTATACCCCGCTGTGGACGGTCAGCACCTCGGACGGCGAATACGTCGCCAACGTCGGTCTGGTCCCGAAATCGGGCGTTTGGAGCTATTACCGCTCCTCAGACAACTTCATGGCTTTCAGCATGGCTTATCAGTTCCGCCAAGAAGGTTATTGCGCCTACGCCTATCACAACAACACCTATACCTACTATAAACGCAATTTGTCACTGCCCAATATGGGTTATATCTACAAAGGCCTGGGCAATGGTCTGGACGTCAAACGCACCTGGCCGGAGTCCGATCTGGAGATGATGGAAAAAAGCATTGACGAGTACATCAACCAACAGCCGTTTCACGTGTTCTACATGACCGTCAGCGGCCATATGGACTATACCTATTACGACAATTATATGGCCACCAAACACAAGGCCGAAGTCGAAGCCTATTATGGCGACTCGGTTTCGCTGCAGGTCAAGGCTTATCACGCCTGCAATATCGAACTCGACCTTGCGATGGAATATCTGCTGCAACGGCTCAACGAGGCCGGCATCGCCGAAGACACAGTCATCGCCATCAGTCCCGACCATTACCCCTACGGCCTGACCGACGAACAGTTCGACGAACTCGCCGGAAAGACCATCGACCACAATTTTGAAATTTACAAGGGTGTTTTCCTGCTTTATTGCCAGGGTCAGGAACCGGTCACGGTGGATAAGCTCTGCTGCAGCATGGACATCATTCCGACCATTTCCAATCTATTCGGTCTGGAATACGACTCCCGCCTGCTAATGGGGTATGACATCTTCTCCGACGCGCCGGGACTCGTGGTCTTCTCCAATTACAGCTGGATGACCGACGAAGGCGCTTATAATGCCAAGACCGAGACTTTCACTGCCAGTCCGGGCGTGACGGTGGATGAGGACTATATCAGCACCATGTCCAAGATCGTCTCCCGAAAATTCACTTATTCGGCCAGAATTCTCGATTATGACTATTACCGCGTAATCTTCGGTGCCGATAAGAGCTCGGCGGTTGACCCGGTCCCGCCGGTGGCATGATGCCACATTCAAGCGCGTCATAAAATCTGCAGATCTTATAGCCTCATAGCTCGCGTTACGAAAACTCGGATCAATACATCATAAGGCCGTTCTGACCTTTTATCCGCAAACCCGATTTCTGTTTTCCCTGTTAAAAAACCAACCCTCAAAACCGTAATATCCGGTTTTGAGGGTTGAATTTTATCTCCGCTCCTTTTAGGAAGGGAACTTCGTTTTCACCGTGGAAAGTTCGTTGGGATCAGCGCTTTTGACCTGATACCAGCCGCGCGCGTGCATCTGGTTGAAGATATCCGACTGGATATCATGTTCCTCGTCCAGCAGCGTCAGCATGCTTGAACGCAGTTCGGTATTCACGCATTCACCCGCATAATAATTATAATTTGCGGTCAGTTGTTTTTGGGTATCCAAAAATTCCGTAAGATAATCCTGATCGGTCAGGGTCTGGGTTTGTGTGTTGGGCATTACAACCTTCCTTTCTTTTACCGTTTTCAATTCTGTCGCAAAGCGACAGGTAACGACGGCTCCGCCGCCGGGGAAAACCGTACAACACGAATCTCGTAAAAACGCAAAGCGTTTTTATCTCCGCCTCAGGCGGAAATAAACAGTAGATTCTATCTTCTGTTTATTCGAGATTCGTGTTATCCCAGAAATTTTACCAGGGTGTCATAGTGTTTTTGATGCCTGTCGGCCATAGTGGTAAAGTGCTGCTTGATGGACGGATCGGTACAGGCGGATGCCGCCGCACGGCAGCGTTTCACCATCAGCTGCTCACTGCCCAGCTGTTCGTCCAGCGCCGAAAGCTCCTTCGTTGTCAGAGATGTTGTCATTTCATATCCCCTTGTTGAATTTTGCAGGCGATTCGGGTTATTTGAACCCAAATCGCTTCGCATAAGAAAATTGTGCGCAATTTTTTTCAAAAAATCCGCGCTATGCTTGCAAAAGCGTAAAAAAGTATTTATAATGAATTCGGCAGATTTGATGCTGTTTATTTTTCTTTTTTTGGAGGTATGCAAATGATCACCGGATTCGGCGCTCAGCTGTATACCGTCAGGGACTTTACAAAAACCCCGGCGGACATCGAAAAAACTTTTGAAAGGGTGGCCGCGATCGGGTATAAAAGCGTTCAGATCTCGGCTATCGGCGAAATCGAAGCCAAACACCTTGCCGAAATCGCGCAAAAAACCGGTCTCGTCATCGCCCTGTCCCACACGCCGCCCCAAAAGCTGCGTGAAAATCTTGCGCAGGTCATGGCTGACCACGAGACCTTCGGCTGCAATATCGTCGGACTCGGCGCCATGCCGCAGGAATACAAAACCGGTGCCGACGGCGTAAAACAATTCATCAGCGACTTTGCGCCGATCGGAAAGGAACTCGCGAAAAACGGCTTTACATTCGCCTATCACAACCACGCGTTTGATTTCGTCAAGAGCGGGGAATCCACGCTGATGGATATCATGCTGCAAAATTCCGACGCCGCATGGTTCAAACTGACGGCCGACATCTATTGGCTGCAGGCAGCGGGCATCAATCCCGCCTCCTTTATTCGCCAAAACGGCAGCCGCATCGCCGCACTTCACCTCAAGGACATGGCCGCCGCTTTCGAAAACAAGAGCGAGATGGCCGAACTCGGAAACGGCAACCTCGACTTTGCCGACATCATCGGTGCAGCCAAACAGGCGGGCATCCCGTGGTATATGGTCGAACAGGATATCTGCAAAGGCGATCCGTTTGACGCACTCACGGTCTCTTACGATTACATAAAAAAATCGGGGCTGCTCAATTAACCCCGGAAAGGTACGTTATGTGGGATACGATTGCTGAATTCTTCAATACAATCGGCGGGCGTTTTTCGTCCCCCCACTTAATCATTGACATCATCGACATTGCGATTGTCGCCTATCTGATTTACAAAGTGCTTCAGCTCGCGGTGCAAACCCGGGCCGAGCAGCTTTTAAAGGGCATCTCGATCGTATTAATTCTCTATGCCGTTGCCAGCTGGCTGAACATGGTGGCGCTCAGTTTCATCATGAGTTCGCTGCTTCAGGTCGGTATTTTGGCGGTGGTCATCCTGTTCCAACCCGAGATCCGGCGCGCGCTTGAACAGATCGGCCGAAGCAAGGTCGGCAACACCCTGCACATTTTTGACCGAGTTAATCTGGTCGAAATCGAAAACGCCAAAATCGGTCATGCCGTCGATCAGGTCTGCCGTGCGGTTACGGAACTGTCGTTATCCAAAACGGGCGCCTTGATCGTGTTTGAACGCAAGACCAAACTCGGTGAGGTCATCGCCACCGGAACACTGGTCGATTCGACAGTCACGGTTGAGATGATCGGTACCATCTTCTTTCCGAATACACCGCTGCACGACGGCGCGATGATCATCAAAAAAGACCGTATCTGTGCCGCAGGCTGCTTTTTACCGCTTTCCCAGAATTTCGAAATCAGCCGGGAACTCGGCACCCGTCACCGCGCAGCGCTGGGTTTGAGCGAAGTTTCCGACGCCGTCATCATCGTGGTCTCGGAAGAGACGGGGAAAATCTCAATGGTCGAAGACGGGCAAATGTTGCGCGGCCTCTCTGCCGACGAGCTCAAAACCCGCCTGGTTTCGGCACTCGAAACACCCGTGGCCAAGGCAAAGGAAAATCCGTTCAAACAATATTTCGGAGGGAGGAAGGAAGTATGAAGAACAGATACAGACCGAACAACTCCCGTCCTTGCATGAAGGGAGGCCTTGCGCATGAATAAACCCTCTGAGCGCAAACGCCGCACTCCCAATCCGAAAAATAAAAAGCCCCTTTTTCCGCTGACCCGCAAAAACGGCGAGCCGGTGACGCTGGCTTCCATTCTCTCCAACAAGCGAATTCTTCAGATTTTATCCGTGGTTGCCGCCGTTTTCATCTGGGCCATGGTCTCCACAGGCGCAGCGGTGCAGGAGACGAAGACCATCAAAAATGTCCCGATCGAATTCGACGCCACCGGCAGTTTATTTCAGACCTACGGACTCAAAGTGGTCGACAGCGATATCGATGTCGTTGATGTCACGGTCACCGGCCCGCGTTATGTCATCAGTTCGCTCAATTCCAGCGACATCAAGGTCACGGCGATCACCACCGACGTCACGACGCCGGGCAATTATCAGATGAATTTACGCCCCGGATTTCAAGACAGCGGCATTGACGCGGAAGTCGCGCTCAAATCCACCGAGCCTGTCAACGCCAAATTCGACACATTCACCTCTTTTGAGCTCACAATACTCCCCGAAAAAGAGGGCGATATCAGCGTCGCGTCCGGATATGTACTCGGCACGGTCACGGTCAGTCCGGCAACGGTCACCATCGAAGCACCCAGCACCTATGTGTCCCAAATCTCACAGGCGGTTGTCAAATACAGCAAAAAGCAGTCCGATCTGACCAACGGTTTTATCACCAACAGCGATATCATTTTACTTGACGCCGACGATCAGGAAATCACAGATTCGAGCATTGAACTCTCAACCGACACCGCCGAAATTTCGGTTCCGATTTTAAAGCGTAAGATGGTAAACATCTCTATAACGCTTCTGAACGCACCCGACGGCTGGTCTAAATACCTCAGCGTCACGCCTTCCACCATCGAAATCGCCGGTCCGGAGAATATCGTCGACGCCATGACCGAACTCCCTGTCGGCAGTATTGATGTTTCAACCATCACCGATAGTCAGGAAGAAAGGATCACTCTGCCGGAAATCCAAAACATCCTTGACGTCAATAATGTCGGATTTGTCACCGTCGATATCGACTATTCCAAGGTCAAATCCAAGACTTTCTCGGTCAGCCAAATCGGCTTCAGCAATATCGGCGATATAGATCTGAGCGGATATTCGGTGACTTTTGCCACGACGGTATTGGAAAACGTCACGGTTTATGCCTCCTCAAGCGATATCAGCGACGTCTCGAGCGACAATCTCCGGGCGGTCGTCACACTCGATCCCAACAGCATCACCGCGGGCCAGATCTCGCTTCCGGCTAAAATCATCTCCACCGATGGCACGACCATCTGGACAGTCGGCAGTTATACGGTTTTGGTCAACATCATGCCAAAGAGCTAAAAAGGAACGGTTTTATTTTGGATATCAGCAGATTCAACGAATATAAGCGGGAGGCGCTGCAAACCCGGTTTGCATCACTCAACCCGCAGCAGCGGGAAGCGGTCTTTTGTGTCAAAGGGCCGCTGCTCATTCTTGCCGGCGCAGGCAGCGGAAAGACGACGGTGCTGATTAACCGCATCGCTTACTTACTCAAATTCGGCAACGCATTTTACAGCGAAAAAATCCCCGAAAATCTTACGGAAAACGATTTTGCTTTTTTGGAACACTGCGCCAAGAACGGCGTGGCCTCGGTCGATGATGAACGCTTTGCCCGTATTGTTTCAGTCGATGCCCCGCCGCCCTGGTCGATTCTGGCCATCACTTTCACCAATAAAGCGGCACAGGAACTGCGCGACCGTCTGGAGCGTTCGGTCGGCGCGCAGGCCGACTCAATCCTGGCCTCGACCTTCCATTCGGCCTGCGTTCGTTTTCTGCGCCGCGACATCGAGCGCATCGGCATGGCGGGTAATTTCACCATTTACGACAGCGACGACAGTACCCGCATGGTCAAACAGATCATCGGCGACCTCGCCGTCGACGACCGCAATTTCGCGCCCAAAACGGTCAAAAACACCATCAGCGCGGCTAAAAATGATTTTATTCTACCCGACGATTACGCCGAATCCGCCGGAAACGACTATTACAAACAAATCGTTTATAAAATCTACGTCGAATACCAAAAACGCCTGCGGGATAACAACGCTTTGGATTTCGACGATATTCTGCTGCATACCGTCAAACTCTTTGAAGAAAACCCCGACATTCTCGAACACTACCAAAACAAATTCCAATATATTTTCGTCGACGAGTATCAGGACACCAATATGGTGCAGTACAAACTCGTCTCACTGCTCGCGCAAAAACACGGCAACCTCTGCGTGGTCGGCGACGACGATCAGAGCATCTATAAATTCCGCGGCGCGACCATCGAAAATATCCTCTCGTTCGAGCATCATTTTCCGAACGCCACGGTCATCCGTCTCGAACAAAATTACCGCTCAACCGCGAATATCCTCGACAGCGCCAACGCCGTGATCGCCAAAAACACCAGCCGAAAAGGCAAAACCCTGTGGACGTCGGGCGGCAAAGGCGACAAGGTGCTGCAGCGCTGCTGCGCTGATGAACGTGACGAAGCCAATTTCATCGTCTCCGAAATCCAAAGCGCCGTGAAAAACGGCTCTTCTTACAGCGATTTTGCGATTCTGTACCGTGTCAATGCCATTTCGACTTCCCTCGAACGCGCATTGGTCGGACGCGGCATCCCCTATCGGGTCTTCGGCGGCCTGCGTTTTTACGATCGCAAAGAGATCAAGGACATGCTGGCGTATCTGGCGCTCATCAACAACAGTGCCGACGAACTGCGCCTGCGCCGTATCGTCAACGAACCCAAACGCGGCATCGGCGACGGCACCTTAGATAATGTCAAAAAGATCGCTCTTGAGCAAAACCTCTCGATGATGGATGTCATCTTCGCCGCAGACCAGTACGCAGCTCTCTCTGCAAAAGCCAAACTTTTAACGGCTTTCGGCAATATGATCGCCGATCTGCGCGGCATGCTCGAGAGCGGCAAGCCGATTTCCGAGGTCTATTACGAATTATTGCAGCAGAGCGGCTATCTGACGATGCTCGAAGCCGGCGGCTTTACCGAACAGGGCCGCATCGAAAACGTCACCGAGCTGCTGTCCGAAATCAAAAAATACGAGCAGTCCGCCGCCGAACCGTCGCTCGACGGGTTTTTGGAGGACTGCGCCCTGATGACCGATTTTGATAACTACGACGAGTCCGCAGAAGCCGTTATTTTGATGACAGTGCACGGCGCCAAGGGTTTGGAGTTCGACACGGTGTTCGTCGCCGCCTGCGAAGAAAACGTCTTCCCGAGCTATCTGAGCTTGTTCGAGCAGTCCGAGATCGAGGAAGAACGCCGCTTGGCTTACGTCGCTTTCACCCGCGCCAAAAAACGCCTGGTCCTGACCCACTGCACCGCCCGACTGCTCTACGGCAGCACCTCGCGCAACAAACTCTCCCGCTTCGCCGAGGATATCCCCGAAGAATTCAAAACCGTCTATAAGCCGCAGATTGATATCCCCTCCGGCGGTTATGTCAACTTCTCAAAGAGACCGCAGCGTCCCGGTTCTTATCAAGCGCCCGGCCAGCCCAACACCTCCCGACCGGCGCCCTATGCCACCCCGACGCCCCGACCGGCAACCGGTTCTTCACAGAAATTCACGGTCGGCCAACGCGTGACACACCCGAGTTTCGGCCCCGGCATGATCACAAAGGTCTCGCCGATGGGTGGCGATACCCTGCTCGAAATCGCCTTCGACACCTCCGGCACCAAGCGCATCATGGCCAACTTCGCCCGGCTTAAGTCCTAATCCCAAACCCCGTCTTTGCGAGGAAAAGCGCGAGGCTCTGCCTCGCGTTTGGACGAAGCAATCCAAAAATTCCTCGTCTTTGCGAGAAGCGAAGCGACGAAGCAATCCAGAGAACAAATTTTCCGCTTACCCACTAAATCTGGATTGCCGCGGGGCTAAAGCCCCTCGCAATGACGTTATCAATAAAACTGTAGGGAACGGTCGCCGCCGCAGCGGTAATGTTCCGCTTTTATAAATTTTATATCTTGAATTTAAATTCACCCGAAAGCCGTTATCTATCTTCATGACCAATTTTGATTTCATCACAACGAGCCAAGAATCCGACATTGCGCCGCTGTTCCGGCGCAAATTTTCATTACCGAGCAAGCCCTTTAAAAAAGCAGTCCTGACCGTCTGCGGCCTCGGGTACGGTTATTATTGGCTCAACGGACAGCGTGTCACGACCGATCTGTTCACCGCGCCGGTCAGCAACTATACCAAAACCCTGTGGTACAACCGCTACGACGTGACCAAATTTCTCAAACCCGGCGAAAACGTCGCGGCGGCGATCCTCGGCAACGGTTTTTACGACGAAAACTATTCCACGCCCTGGGACTACGACAAAGCCCCTTGGCGCGACAAACCCAAATTCGCATTTAAACTCGAAATAGACGGCGAAACAATATTAAAAAGCGACGCTTTGTGGAAATATTCTTTCGACCGCTCTCCGATCATTTTTAATCATTTGCGCAGCGGCGAACACTTCGACGCCCGCCTCGACGATTCCGCTTGGAACACCCTCGATTATAACGACGCCGATTGGCAGTTTGCCCTGCCTGACCCAAACCCGCCGACCGGAACTTTGCGCGAATGCACCTGCGAACCCATCCGCGAATGTGCCGAATTCACCCCGAAAAGCATTCAAAAACTTGCAAACGGCGACTTTTTATATGACTTCGGGCAAAACATGTCCGGTTATGTCCGCGTGACGGCCAATCAAAAAAGCGGCGACAAACTCACCCTCCGCTACGGCGAACAGGCCGACGAAAACGGCCTTGTGATGAACGGCATGCGCGAATTTTATCCGCACAGCATTTTCGCGACCGACGAATTCATCTGCTCCGGAAAGCCCGCGACCCATAACCCCTTGTTCGCCTATCACGGCTTCCGGTACGTCACGGTCACGGGCCTTGAAACCCCCGAAAACGCCAAGCTGACCGCCGTTTTTGTGCATCAAAACGTCAAATTCGCCTCGAAATTCTCCTGTTCCGATCCGTCGCTGAACGCCCTGTTCAAACTCGGCCAAAACGCGACCCTGTCGAACCTGTTTTATATGCCCACCGACTGCCCGACCCGCGAAAAACTCGGCTGGACAAATGATGCGGCTTCCTCAACCGAGCAGTTTCTGCTCGATTTTTCGACCGAAAAGCTGCTCAAAAAGTGGCTGCAAGATATCCTCGACGCCCAGCGCCCCGACGGACACCTGCCCGGCATCATTCCGACAAGCGGTTGGGGCTACGACTGGGGCAGCGGCCCGGCTTCCGCCTCGATTCTGTTCGAAATCCCCTATCGCATTTATCAAATTCGCGGCGACGCACAACCCCTGATTGATTGCCTGCCCGCGTTTGCCAAATACCTCGCCTATAACGAAACCAAGTTCACCGCCGACGGCCTGATCGGTTACGGCCTGTGCGACTGGGCGGGTCCGTGGGAAAACCTCAACGAAGCCCCGACGCCGGTCGAACTCACCGATTCGGCTTTGCTTGTCGGCTTTTATGATGTCGCCGCATTGGCCGCAAAACTGGCCGGTGAAAAATCCGATTTTGCCGAAAAAGCCGCCGCCCTGCGCACCCAAATCAAGAAAAGATACATCAAAGACGGTCTTTGCACCATCAACGAGCAAACCGCCATTTCCATGTTGGTTTATTACGATATCTATGACGACCTTGCTCCGCTTGCTAAGCAGCTTGCCGAAACCGTCGAACAGCACGATTTCCATCACCACTGCGGCATGGTCGGCCTGCGGCGTCTCTATCCCGCGCTCGATAAATGCGGTCTGTCGGAATACGGCCTGAAAATTCTGCTTGCCGAGGGCTATCCATCCTACACCGATTGGCTCAAACGCGGCGCGACGACGCTTTGCGAGACCTGGCAGACGGGCAACTCCCAAAATCACCAGATGTATTCTTCGTTCATGGCATGGCTGATCTCAAGCGTCGCCGGAATCACACCCGCCGCACCCGGATTCTCAAAAGTCCGCATCAAGCCGCTGGCACTCGGGAATCTTGACCATTGCGACTGCGAACTCGATACGATCAAAGGTAAAATCTCCGTTCACTGGAAGCGCAAAGGCGAAGAATTAAGTTTCAATTACACCGTTCCGAACGGTGTTGAAGTCATCGAATAAACATTTCATCCTGTAGGGAACGTATCGAACGCGGTTCGAGGACCGTTCCGTTTATTTGTCCTAACTGTTCCGTTTATTTTCCTAACCGTTCCGTTGATCTGAAATAAATCGCGAAAGGAGTCGTGAAATGAAACCGAATCTGATCTTTGTCTTCAGCGACCAGCACCGCGCCCAGGCGACGGGTTTTTCGGGCAATAAAACCGTCAAGACCCCAAACATGGACATTTTGTACCGCGAAAGCGTCAATTTCACAACAGCGGTCTCGGGCTGTCCCGTCTGCTGTCCCTACCGTGCGGGTCTTCTGACCGGTCAAAACCCGCTGACCCACGGGATCTTCATGAATGACGTCTCCCTAAACCCCGAAGCTGTGACCCTTGCGAAGTTATACAAAGACGCCGGTTACGACACCGCCTATATCGGAAAATGGCATATCGACGGACACGGCCGGTCGGCTTTTATTCCGCGCGAACGGCGGCAGGGCTTTGACTATTGGCGCGTTCTGGAGTGCACCCACGATTATAACCACTCCTATTATTACGGCGACGAACCCGAAAAGAAAATTTGGGAGGGCTACGACGCCGCGGCACAAACCGACTGCGCGATCGACTACCTGAAAAGCAGAAACAAAAGCGAAAAACCCTTTATCCTGTTCCTTTCCTGGGGTCCGCCGCATAACCCCTATCAGAGCGCGCCGCAGGAATTTTGCGACCTCTACCGCCCCGAAGACATCCCGCTTCGCCCGAATGTGCCGGAAGAGGCAAAAGAACAGGCGAAAACAGACCTCGCGGGTTATTACGCCCACGTCTCGGCGCTGGATTTTCAACTCGGAAAATTAATGTCTGCGGTCAAGGCCTCCGGCATCGAAGAGAATACGATTTTTATTTATACCTCCGACCACGGCGACATGCTCGGGTCTCACGGATATACCCGAAAACAAAAACCCTGGGACGAATCCATCCTCGTCCCATTCCTGCTCCGTTTCCCCGCACAACTCGGAGAACAAGCGCGCACGGTCGACGTGCCGTTCTGCACCCAGGATATTTTGCCGACCCTTCTGGACTTCTGCGATATTCCGATTCCGGAGAGCGCCGAGGGCGTCAGCTTCGCCGATTACATAAAAGGCGGCAAAGCACCGAACATTGAGGCGGCGGTCATCGAATCTATCCAACCCTTCGGCGAGTGGCCCCGCGCAAAAAACGGCACGGAATATCGGGGCATCCGCACAAAACGCTATACCTATGTCCGGGATTTAAACGGCCCGTGGCTGCTGTATGACAACGAAAAAGACCCGTATCAGTTTGAAAATCTGATCGGGAAGCCGGAATATGCACCTACGGAAGCGCACTTGGACGAACTTCTTCAAAAGATGCTCAAAGACCGGGGTGACGAGTTCCTGCCCGGCGAGGCGTACGTTAAAAAATGGGGCTATCCCACCGACGAGACCGGCACAGTCCCCTATACCAATTAAAATTAATTTTATTTGAAAACTGTAGGGGCGAACTGCGTTCGCCCGCTGATTTCAATTCAAAAAAATAACATGCCTTTTGTAAAATTTGACGGGCGAACGCAGTTCGCCCCTACATTGAAATATAATGCCAATAGCGGAACGGTTAAAACCGTTCCGCTATTGTTTTTATTAAACCACCAAGGTCTGAAGCGCGCGCTTCGCAGTTGACGGCCGGCAGGTTATAGGTCGCGTTTGAAACCGGCATCATGCCGGCCAATATTGCTTTTCATGCGGGCACCGTTGATCTTTTTTGGCTGCCCTTGCCTGCACATAACACCCGCATTTTCGGCAGATGCCGTCCCACAGGCAGTCGCACCGCGCACAGATCGCCAACCGCGCTTGTACCGTCTTCTCGTCGGCTTTCAATTCCTCGGGCAACGAAGCAAGATAGGCGGCGACCGTCTCAAAGAGCGGTTCCCCATCCTGTAAAAGACACCGGCACGGCATCAGAACTTCACCGACACAACGCTGCACGGCGGCAGCGTGATTTTCAATCCGCCGTGTACGGCTTTCACACCGCCGAACGGCTGAATATTGACCTGTTCGGACTGACCGAAGTCGTTATATGCCAGCCGATCCGCGGTAATGATCTCGGCTTTGACTTCTTTTGCTTCATGCCCGACCACCGCCGCGTCGAACTCGTAACTCTTGTCCAAAGACGCGTTGGAGACCGTCAAAAATACTTCGCCGTTTTCATTGATTGACGCGGTATGCGAGATATTTTCATTGTCATTTTCGGCGAATGACCCCAGCAGCGTTCCGCCCATATGCCCGGTGTACATCTTGAACGCATAGAAGGTCGGTGTCTTGACCATCCGTTCGCCCTCGGTCAACACCACCGACTGCAAGACATTCGCGGTCTGGGCGATGTTGGCCATGCTGATGCGGTCGCAGTGCGCGTTGAAGATGTCGAACGAGACCGCCGCGACCAGCACGTCGGACATCGTGCTCTGCTGATATAAAAATCCTTCGACGCTGCCGAGTTCTTTTTGATACCAAGTGCCCCATTCGTCCACGATCAGTTTGACCTTGTGTTCCGGATCGTATCGGCTCATGATATTCAAATGCCCGTCGATATATTTCCCGATCAGCCGTGCGCGTTTCATCAGTTCGTTATACTGTTCCAAAGAGACCTCACGCGCTCTGGATTTGCACCAGGTGTAAAAATGCATCGAAATCGCATCACAACGGTCTTTCACCAGCGGCATAATCGTCTCGGTCCAGACGTAATCCGCATCGTTCGGCCCGCAGGCCACTTTATAGAGTTTATTGCCCGGATAATTGCGGCAGTAAGTCGCATACCGGCGGTATTGGTGGGCGTAAAACTCGGCGGTCATATTGCCGCCGCAGCCCCAGTTTTCATTGCCGACGCCGAAATACTTGATTTTCCACGGCTGTTTGCGCCCGTTTGCCTTGCGCAGGCGGGTCATCTCGGAATCACCCTCGGCGGTCATATATTCAATCCATTTCGACATCTCTTCGACCGTGCCGCTGCCGACGTTACCGGTGATATACGGCTCACAGCCGAGCTGATCGCACAGCTCCAAAAACTCGTGCGTACCGAAGCTGTTGTCGTCGCTGACGCCGCCCCAGTGGGTGTTGATCATCGGCGGACGGTCGGCTTTCGGCCCGATGCCGTCGCGCCAGTGGTATTCGTCGGCAAAGCAGCCGCCCGGCCAGCGCAGCACCGGCAGTTTCAACTCTTTCAGCGCATTCACCACATCGGTGCGCATGCCGTTTTTATTCGGAATGCCCGAGTTTTCGCCGACATAAAGCCCTTCGTAGATACATCTGCCGAGGTGTTCGGCAAAACTGCCGTAGATTTCGGGCGCGATAACGCCTTTTTTATTGGTGCAGTCAATGGTCATTCTCATGAAATTTGCGCTCCTTTCGGTGTTATCACTATTATACCTGTTGCGAATTTTAAGTCAATATGTTAAAATCATAAAAATGGCAAGGGATGCATGTTTTATCTGCGAAAGGGTGGTCTGCTCAATGAAAAAGTACGCGATCGGAATCGATTACGGGACGCTCTCCGGAAGAGCGGTTTTGGTTGATATCGCCGACGGCAGCGAAGTCGCCTCGGCGGTCTATGATTACCCGCACGGGGTCATGGACACCTATCTGCCCTGCGGCACGCCGCTGCCGCCCGATTACGCGCTGCAGCACCCTCGGGATTATATTGACGTGCTTACCCACACGATCCCCGAGATCATCAAAGAGATCGACCCCAAGAACATCGTCGGGGTCGGCACCGACTTCACCGCCTGCACCGTGTTGCCGGTCGACGCCGACGGCGTCCCGCTGTGTTTTTACCCCGAGTTTGAGGAAAACCCCCACGCCTACGTCAAACTCTGGAAGCATCACGCCGCCCAGCCGCAGGCCAACACCCTCAACAAACTGGCCTCCAATCAGGCCTGGCTGCGCAATTACGGCGGAAAAATCTCGTCCGAATGGGCGGTTCCGAAAGTCATGGAGATCGTCCAGCAGGCACCGGAGATCTACGACGCCATGGCGCGCTTTGAAGAAGCCGGCGACTGGATTGTGCGCGTGCTGACCGGAAACGAGACCAAAAACGCCTGCGCAGCGGGCTATAAATGGCTTTATAATAAAAAAGTCGGCTATCCGACACGCGGATTTTACGCTTCTCTCGACCCCAAACTCGAAAATTTCACCGTCGAAAAGGTCTGCCCGACGGTTTCCCCGCTCGGTACCTGCGCGGGTGGCATCAGCGAAGCCGCCGCCAAACTCACGGGTCTGAAAAAAGGCACGCCTGTCAGTGTTGGCAACGTCGATGCGCATGTCTGCCTGCCCGCCGTCGGCATCGACGGGGTCGGCAAATTGCTCGCCATCATGGGTACTTCGACCTGCCACATCATCATGAGCGACCGCGACATCAAAGTCCCGGGCATCTGCGGCGTCGTCGAGGACGGCGTGCTGCCGGGTCTGTTCGCCTATGAAGCCGGTCAGAGCTGCGTCGGCGATCACTTCTCTTGGTTCATTCAAAATTGTTTACCCGAAGAATACAAAAAGCACGGCAACGTGCATCAGTACTTACGCGAAAAAGCCCAAGCCCTCTCGGTCGGCGAGAGCGGACTCGTAGCCCTCGACTGGTGGAACGGCAACCGCTCGGTGTTAGTCGATGTCGACCTGACCGGTATGATCGTCGGCATGACGTTGCAAACCAAACCCGAGGAAATTTACCGCGCGCTGATCGAAGCGACGGCTTACGGCACCCGCATCATCGTCGACAATTTCCGCGAAAACGGACTGAAAGTCGACGTGATGTACGCCAGCGGCGGCATCTCTCAAAAAGACCCGTTCATGATGCAGATTTACGCCGACGTGCTGAATATCCCGGTGGTCGTCGCGGCGGCCAGCCAAGGTCCGGCACTCGGAAGCGCCATCTTCGGCGCGGTTGCCGGAAAGGCCTATCCGACCATCGAGGCGGCGATTGAAAAAATGGGGGCCGCCGAGAGCAAAACCTATACCCCGATTGCCGAAAACACCCGCACCTATCAGAAATTATTCTATGAATACCGCATGCTGCACGACTATTTCGGCAGGGGCGGAAACGACGTGATGAAACGCCTGAAGGAGATCAAGAAATGCTCGAAAAGCTGAAAGAACAAGTTTACATCGCTAATTTAAATCTGGTTAAAAGCGGCCTTGTCAAATTCACATTCGGCAACGCCAGCGGCTATGACGCCGAAAGCAAACTGTTCGTCATCAAGCCGTCGGGTGTGTCTTACGATGCGCTGACCGCCAAAGATATGGTCGTCGTCGATTTGGACTGCAACATCGTGGAAGGGGATAAAAACCCCTCGTCCGACACCCCGACCCACGCCGAATTATACAAGGCCTTTCCCGGCATCGGCGGCGTGGTGCACACCCATTCGCATTGGGCCACCGCCTGGGCGCAGGCCGTTTTAAACATTCCGGTGCTCGGCACGACCCACGCCGATTATTTTAACGGCGAAATCCCCTGCACCCGCGACCTCGAGGACGACGAGATCGCCATCGGCTACGAAAAAAACACCGGCCTTGTGATTGCCGAGACCTTTGAAGAGCTGTCTCCGTATGAAATTCCCGCCTGTCTGGTCGCCGGACACGGGCCATTCTGCTGGGGCAAGGATTGCCACGAAGCGGTTTTCAATGCCGAAGTGCTCGAAGAGATCGCCGCTTTGGCCTATCATTCCGACGGACTCGATCCCGAACTGCCCCAACTCGGCGCAGCCCTGCGCCAGCGCCACTATTACCGCAAGCACGGCAAAAACTCCTATTACGGCCAAGCGGACAGTGTCCGCTGACAAACGCGGCGGCGAGACGCCGCTCTCATACGCGTCTATGAATCTGCGAATTTTATCGCTTCGTAGCCGCGCTGCCAACCTCGGTGTTTCTCTGTAGGGAACGGTCTTGACCGTTCCGAAGGCAAAACGCTGTCAATACACGAAGCAGAACCTACAGAACTTTCAAGAAAACCGCTTTCAAGCGGTTCTTCGTAGCCGCGCCGCCAACCTCGGTGTTTCACTGTAGGGGCGGATATTATCCGCCCACTCACAAACCCAGCGGCGAGATGCCGCACTTCCGGCTCTTTGCCTCACATTTAATCATTAACAGCTTTGCCGTTCATGCAATAAAGAACATTCCCGCGATGAAATATGTGATTGTTCATTGTTTCAGGGCAAAGGCAGCGAGACAACCGCAAAAATAATTCAAAACTCAGGTTTTTCTTATGGGAATCTTGTGATAATTGTTTACAGAAACCCAAAAAAGTGGTATCATATGGGGTGGCATTCCCAATGATGCCGCTTTTACTATTTATTTACGTCATTCCAATATTCAAGGAGGTTCAATAAATGGCAAGAAAACTCAAGACCATGGACGGCAACACCGCAGCCGCGTATGTATCATACGCGTTTACGGAAGTTGCGGCGATCTACCCGATCACACCGTCTTCCCCGATGGCCGATGAAGTCGACAAGATGTCGGCAAACGGTGCAAAAAACGTCTTCGGACAGCAGGTCAACGTCGTTGAAATGCAGTCGGAGGGTGGCGCTTCGGGCGCGATGCACGGTTCGCTGCAGGGCGGCGCGCTGACCACGACTTATACTGCTTCCCAGGGGCTGCTGCTCATGATCCCGAATATGTACAAGATGGCCGGCGAACTGCTTCCCGGCGTCATGCATGTCTCGGCCCGCTCGGTTGCCACTTCCGCACTGAGCATCTTCGGAGATCACTCCGACATCAATGCCTGCCGTCAGACCGGCTTCGCAATGCTTTGCTCCAACAGTGTTCAGGAGTGTATGGATCTGGGCGCGGTGGCACATCTTTCCGCAATCAAGGGACGCATTCCGTTCCTGCATTTCTTCGACGGCTTCCGCACCTCCCACGAACAGCAGAAGATCGAAATCTGGGACTACGACACCCTTTCCGGCATGGTCGATTTCGACGCCGTTAAGGCCTTCCGCGCCAACGCATTGAATCCGGAACATCCGGTGCTGCGCGGCACGGCTCAGAATCCCGACACCTTCTTCCAGGCACGCGAGGCCTGCAACCCGTTCTATGACGACATCGTCGGTATCACAGAAGATTATATGAACCAGGTGAACAAGGCCATCGGCACCGATTACGCCCTATTCAACTATCACGGCGCCAAGGATGCCGAAAAAGTCATCATCGCCATGGGTTCGGTCTGTGACACCATCGAAGAAACCATCGATTACCTCAACGCCAAAGGCGACAAGCTGGGCCTGATCAAGGTCCGCCTGTATAACCCCTTCTCGGTCAAACATTTCCTTGCGGCGCTGCCCAAGACGGTGAAACACATTTCCGTCCTCGACCGCACCAAGGAACCCGGCACCGTCGGCGAACCGCTCTACCTCAATGTCGTTGCGGCGCTACACGACACCGAATTCGAAGGCGTCAAGATCACCGGAGGCCGTTACGGTCTGAGCTCCAAGGACACCACCCCGGCACAGGTCAAAGCGGTCTATGATAACATGAAAGCCGGCGGCAAGAACCACTTCACCGTGGGCATCAACGACGACGTCACCTACACTTCACTCGAAGTCGGCGACATCGAAGATACCACGCCGGAAGGCACGACGGCCTGCAAATTCTGGGGTCTCGGTTCCGACGGCACGGTCGGTGCAAATAAAAATTCAGTCAAAATCATCGGCGACCATACCGACATGTACGCACAGGCCTATTTCTTCTATGATTCCAAAAAGAGCGGCGGCATCACGATCTCTCACCTGCGCTTCGGCAAAAAGAAGATCAAGAGCACCTATCTGATCAATAAAGCGGCGTTCGTCGCCTGCCACAACCCGAGCTTTGTCGATAAATACGACATCGTTCAGGACGTCAAACCGGGCGGCACTTTCCTGCTCAACTGCGGCTGGAACGTGGACGAGCTGTCCGAAAAACTGCCGGGCGACATGAAGGCCTATATCGCTAAAAACAATATCAAATTCTACACCATCGACGGGATCTCCATAGGCAAGGAGATCGGCCTCGGCGGCAGAATCAACACGATTTTGCAGGCGGCGTTCTTCAAACTCGCCAATGTCATCCCGATCGACGACGCGGTCAAATTCATGAAAGAAGCCGCCCTCAAGAGCTACGGCAAAAAAGGCGAAGCGGTTGTCAAGATGAACTACGACGCGATCGACCGCGGTGTTGCCAGTGTCGTTAAAGTCGATGTTCCGGCCGATTGGGCCAACTGCAAGGGCAAGTTTGCACATCCCGAAATCACCGGCAAAAACCCGGCGCTCGTCAAATGGATCAAAGAGTTCCAAGTACCCGTTAACGCACAGGCCGGCGACAGCATCCCGGTCTCCGCATACAAAGGCCTCGAAGACGGCACCTTCCCGGTGGGTTCCTCCGCCTATGAGAAACGCTGCATCGCGGTCGATGTCCCGACATGGAAACCCGAAAACTGCATCCAGTGCGGCTTCTGCTCCTATGTCTGCCCGCACGCAGTTATCCGCACCTTCGCACTGACCCCCGAAGAGGCCGAAAAAGCCCCCGAAGGCGCCAAGACCGTCGATATGGTCGGCATGCCCGGCTATAAATTCTCGGTCACGATGTCGGTCAGCGACTGCACCGGCTGCGGTTCCTGCGCACAGGTTTGCCCGGGCCGCAAAGGCGAAAAAGCCCTCGTCATGGAATCACTCGAAAACCATATGCAGGATCAAAAGAACTTTGATTATATGTTCGAACTTCCGGCCAAACCTGAAGTCAGCGAGAAATTCAAGCCGACCACGGTTAAAGGCAGCCAGTTTAAGCAGCCGCTGCTCGAATTCTCCGGCGCCTGCGCAGGCTGCGGTGAGACCCCGTACGCCAAACTCGCCACCCAGCTCTACGGCGACCAGATGTATATTGCCAACGCCACGGGCTGCTCGATGATCTGGGCATCCTCCTCTCCGTCAGTTCCGTACACCGTCAATAAAGAGGGTTACGGCCCGGCATGGGGCAACTCCCTGTTCGAAGACAACGCCGAATACGGCTTCGGTATCTATCTCGCGGCCAAACAGCGCCGCAAGACATTGGCCGATACGGTCCGCGAACTGATCGCCGCCGAATACTGCACCGACGAGATCAAAACAGCGGGTCAGGAATGGCTCGATACCATGGACGACCGCGAGGCCTCCAAAGCGTCTTCCGCCAAATTGCTGGCCGCCTGCAAAGACGGCGTTGATATGACCGGAACCGAATGGGAAGCCGAATGGGTCAAAAACGGCAAGGTCTGCACCTGCGACGCCTGCAAACTGGCCACTAAGGTCATCGACAGTGCCGATATGCTGGTCAAGAAATCGACCTGGATTTTGGGCGGCGACGGCTGGGCTTATGACATCGGCTTCGGCGGTCTGGATCACGTGATCGCCTCCGGTGAAGACGTCAACATCCTCGTGTTCGATACCGAGGTCTACTCCAACACCGGCGGTCAGGCCTCTAAGGCCTCTCAGATCGGTCAGGTCGCGCAGTTCGCCGCGGCGGGCAAGTCCATCAAGAAGAAGGACCTCGCCGGCATCGCGATGAGCTATGGTTACGTCTACACCGCGCAGGTCGCGATGG
>DAOSWV010000036.1 GCA_035380125.1 Oscillospiraceae bacterium | reverse complement strand
TCGCTACTCTTTTTTTCCTCCTCCCTTTTGTAACACATCAATTGTAATCCTACAGCTTGCTTTTGCGGAAAAATTGTAGTATAATAGACTCGTGACTCGATAGATTTCAAACTGGTGATATCTGTGCTTTCACAAGAAAAGCAGAGTAGACGCTCTGCGAAAGGATGGCTTTGATCATGCGTGCGGATTTACACTGCCACACAAAGATTTCCGACGGTTCCCTGGGAATCGCGGAGCTTCTGATGGTGGCGGCGCGGCTGAAAATGAAATTTCTCTCCATTACCGACTGTGATACCATGGGCGGCGTTTCCCGTGCCGTCGTTGTCGGAAAACGGCTGGGCATCGAAGTGATTCCCGGCGTCGAATTGACTGCGTTAGACCCGGAGACGGGCAAAGATGTCCACCTGTTATGCTATTTGCCCGATTATCCCGATCGTCTGGAGGGTTATTTCAAACGCATGTCGGACACCCGTAAACAAATTTTCGAAAAGAGAATTAAATTAATCTGCGAAAAATTACCTATCAATCCGCAGATGGTGATGCTACACACGCAAGGCTGCACCACTGTTTATGAGGCACATATCATGCATACGCTGATGGACTGCGGATATACCGATAAAATTTACGGCGATCTGTATAACGCTTTTTTCGGTAAAGGAAAATCCTGTGATATTCCGCTTGATTGCGGGGATTATACCGAAGTGATGCAGCTGATCAAGAGCGCAGGCGGGCTTGCGGTGTTGGCGCATCCCGGAAAATCGGACAACCTAGACCTTGTTGATAAATTAGCAGACCTGGGTTTGGATGGTATCGAATGGGAACACTTCCGCAATAACGCCGCCTGTAAAGAAAACATAAAACAGCTCTGTGAGCAATATGATCTGGTCATGACCGGAGGTTCGGATTTCCACGGAATGTACGAGACGCCGATTCGGCCGATCGGCAACAATACGGTAACAGAAATCGAGGTCAAGGCCTTGTATAACAGAAAACAAAAACAGCAGAAGGCAGCGATTAATTTATGACGGAGAGCAAAAACGCACTTGAAAAACATTATGAATGGAAAGGGAAAATCGAAGTCGTCTCGCGGGTAAAACTGGACGGCAGAGAATCCCTTTCTCTCGCTTATACGCCCGGCGTGGCCGACGCGTGCAAGCAGATTGAAAAAGATCCCGAAAGCGGATTCGACCTGACCCGCCGTTGGAATATGGTCGCTGTCATCACCGACGGCACGGCGGTCCTCGGACTCGGCGACATCGGCCCACGGGCCTCGATGCCGGTCATGGAGGGCAAATGCGCACTGTTCAAGGAATTCGGCGGCGTCGACGCATTCCCCATCTGCATCGACAGCAAGGACCCGGACGAAATCGTGCGCACGGTCAAATTGATCTCTTATAGTTTCGGCGGCGTCAATTTGGAGGACATCTCCGCGCCCCGCTGTTTCGAAATCGAAAAACGCCTGCGCGAATGCTGCGATATTCCGATTTTCCACGACGACCAGCACGGCACTGCAGTGGTTGCCGGAGCGGCATTAATCAATGCCTGCAAGCTGACGGGCCGCAAGCTCAGTAAGCTCAAAGCCGTGTTCAGCGGTGCAGGAGCGGCAGCCTGTGCAGTCGCGGAATTTTTTGAGGGCTTGGGCGTTGCCGATATTATCATCTGCAACAGCAAAGGCATCATCACCGAAGACGGTATGAAGGATGAGCACCGAAAAGCGCTGGCTGCCCGTACCAACCCGCGCGGTATCAAGGGCGGTCTTAAAGACGCGCTTGTCGGTGCCGACGTATTCATCGGGCTTTCGGTGGCCAATCTCGTGACCAAGGAAGACATCAAGACCATGGCAAAGGCTCCGATTGTCTTTGCAATGGCGAATCCGGTGCCTGAGATCGCACCCGAGGACGCTCTCGAAGCGGGCGCATCGGTTGTCGGAACGGGCCGTTCGGATTATTATAATCAAATTAACAATGTTCTGGCTTTCCCGGGCATTTTTAAGGGCGCGCTTTCGGTTCGCGCAACCGATATCACACCCGCAATGAAGCGTGCGGCGGCACAGGCCATCGCAGACTTCACCGGTGACATCACCAAAGAGCGCATTATCCCCGGCGCGTTTGAACAAGGACTTGGCGAAGCGGTCGCCAAAGCGGTTGCCGAAGCTGCAATCGAAGACGGTGTGGCAAAGGCGGTAACCAAGTAAATGAGCAAATATACCTATCTCACCGAGGGAACCTGCAGCCGCAGAATCGAATTCGATTTGACCCCCGACAACAAAGTCACCGACATTCGCTTCATCGGCGGCTGCGACGGAAACCTCAAAGGCATTGGTCTTCTGTGTGACGGAATGCCGGCCGACGAGCTGATTCAAAAACTCTCGGGTATCCGGTGCGGACGAAAAGCGACCTCGTGCCCCGACCAACTCTCTCGTGCGGTCAAAAAAGCCATAGTTAAACTGGAAAAATAACTCGTTTTTTGAAATCTTATCCGTCTTTGCGAGGAGAGTAGCGACGAAGCAATCCAGAAACCATGCGAATGGGATTGCCGCATAACGACTTACGAATTCTCACTTTCATTTCCAACCTGCGGCTTTTACAAGCCGCTTTTTCGTACAAAAAGGAGGTTTCAATGGCCGAACTGTGGGACATCTACGACAAAGGCAGAAATAAAACCGGCAAGACGCTCGAACGCGGGCAGCTGATGCGGCAGGATGAATATCACCTGGTCGTACATGTCTGGGTGCGCAATTCACGCGGTGAATGGTTGATTTCAAAACGTACGCCGAACAAACCGTTTGCCGGTATGTGGGAGTGTACCGGCGGTTCTGCACTGTCCGGTGAGGACAGCATTACGGCTGCGGTGCGCGAAGCCAGGGAAGAACTCGGAATCGAATTAAACCCCGATAACGGTCGTTTGTTTCGCAGTGTACGCCGTCAATTTCACAATTTCCCCGATTTTTCAGATGTTTGGGTGTTTTCCTGTGATTGCTCGATTGAATCGGTCATCTTTCAGGAGGGCGAGACCTGTGACGCCAAGTGGTCAACAAGTCGGGAAATCAACGAGATGATCGAGCGCGGTGAATTCATCGGCAGAGACCTCTTTCCTTATATCGATGACCTGTTTCAAAAATATGATCGTAAGATTCCGGTCGATTACGACAACGGCCTGCTGGCCTTGATTGCCTCGGTGCAGAGACATTACGGAGTACACACTCCGTATCGGACTTTGCAAACACTGGACAGCTTGCTCGAAAAGAATTATAAAAACGTTGTCGTAATGCTGTTTGACGGCTTGGGTACGGCGATATTGAAAAAGCATCTGCCCGAGGATGCCTTTTTGCGCCGCCATTTAAAAGGAACCATCTCCTCGGTGTTCCCGCCGACAACAGTCTCCGCAATCACGAGCTTTGAAAGCGGTCTTGCCCCGATTGAACACGGTTGGCTGGGCTGGAGTTTATATTTCAAGGAACTCGATAAAAATGTCAGCGTCTTCCCGAACACGATTTCCGGTTCCGACGGTCAGCCCGCTGCTGATTATAATGTCGCACGGCGCTATATCCCGTATGAGAGTATTTACAATAAGATTAAGTCTGCGACCGGCGGGGAAGTGAAGGCCTCGTCTGTATCGCCGTTTTCAATTTATAAGAGCCAGAGTATCGACGAAATTTGTGAGACGGTCAAAACCCTCTGCGCCGAACCGCAGCGCAATTATATCCACACCTATTGGCCCCAGCCGGATTACGATATGCACGATCTCGGCACGATGCACGAAACAGTACATAACGATATCGTCCAAATCAATGAAAAGGTCGAGAAACTTTGCTCTGATCTAACCGACACGCTGATTGTAATCACTGCCGATCATGGCTTGATCGATGTTGAATGGCGCTATCTCCCCGAATATCCCGAGATCATGGATTGCCTTTCCCGTATGCCTTCGATCGAGCCACGGGCGCTGACGTTCTTTGTCAAACCGGGCAGGGAAGAGGATTTTGAGACAGCCTTTACCGCACAGTTCGGCAACGATTACTTACTACTTTCCAAGGAAAAAGTCTTCGCCGAAAAGTTATTCGGAGACGGAGAACCCCACCCACGTGCGTTGGGCTTCCTCGGAGATTATCTGGCCGTCGCAACCGGTGAAATTTCCATCGACGCCGCACCGAGAACCGATTCGCACAGTTTCAAGGCTGCTCACGCCGGTTTCACCCCCGACGAAATGAACGTGCCGTTGATTGTCTGCGAGACAGGAGCGTCGAAATGAACATCGATTATGCAAAAGAGACCTGCACACTGCCGACCGGTCATTTGGATGCTTTGCTTCTGATTCCGGTTAAATCGGGTCAAAGCACGATACCGCTGGTTTTCGACTCCGGCGCATCCGTAACGCTGATCAGCCGATCTGCCGCCGAAAAACTGAATGCAGTCCGGCATACCGAAACCGTCAAAGGGGCGGGGAACGCCGGTATGCAGTTTACCGCCGATACCGTCATTATTCCGCATTTATCAATCGGGGCTCATGTTGTCAGCAAATTAAAAGCGGTGGTAGTGGAGGATGAAACCCTCGACTTCGGGACCGATGACAAAGGCACTCATTTTATCATCAACGGACTGTTGGGGTGGGATGTTCTTGAACATTTTACATGGCGGTACGACAGTGAAAGATCGGCAATGGCGGTTTCCGAGCCGACTGCGGGCAAAAAATATACCGAGATGGCGGATTGGGACAACATGCCCATCCTCCATGCGACATTAAACGGTAAAAAAGTGCTGTTCGGATTTGATTCGGGCAACACAGGCACGGTATTGGGTGATCGTTATTATCAGACGCTTTCAAGTGACAGCGAATATGCCGAGACCACCGTCGGAGTAGACGGTACGAGAGAAGAAATTGTGCGAAAAGCGGCTGATTTCCAGATTGAAATCGGTCGTTACAGGGTCGAATTGCAAAACGTACCTGCTGTCAACAGGCGGATCTTTCCCTCGAAATACGAAAATATTTACGGCCTTCTCGCCGCCGACATCATTCGCGGCAAAAGCTGGACGCTTGATTATCTAAACAGGCATTTTGAAATTTTATAGGGTGAAATAAAAGAAGGACAGGTTCATCACCTGTCCTTTTCTATAACAATAAAAAACAAATAGCAATCTGTCATTTTTCCCGGTATTCAAACAAATCCCCCGGCTGACAATTTAACGCCTTACAAATGGCTTCCATCGTACTGAGTTTCACAGCGCTGATTTTGGCGGTTTTTAAGTTGGATAAATTCGCGATTGTGATACCGACCCGTTCCGACAATTCGTTCAGTGACATTTTCCGGTCAGCCATCATTCGATCCAAACGTATGATAATCGGCATAATTAAACCATCCTTCTACACGGTCGTGTCGTGTTCGGCCTGAAGCATACAGCCATACCGGAAAATCTCGGCCAACAGCAAAACACAAAATGCCAGCACTGCGCCTTCGGGGATGATACGAAACTGTGCCTGAATGAATGAATCCAGCCCTTTTTCAGAGAGCATCTGACTTACCTGATCTGCCGCCATGAAGCTGGCCGCCTGTCTGAGATACGCCGTTACGAATAAAGCCCATCCGACCAGCCGTATCCGTCTGACATTATCAGTCGAAAACGGTGAACCGGCTTTGAGCGAATTGACAATATTGCGAAGCATCCATACACAGAAGACACCCAGAAGCATGATGATGTCGGTGTTGGCAATAAAAATAATTTTTAAAATCGGCGTTTCGGAATAATCAATCCCGTTCAGCGAAAATCCGTCTAAGACCAGATTAGACATCATTTCCGGCTTGAACAGCAACAGAAAAAACGAGGCCAAAAAGGCTCCGGCTGCAATCCATAAGGCGATGTTTAAAACAACACGCAGGATTTTGTAAAATTTCGAGTCAATTAATGAGTGAACCATTACACCATTCTCCTTTTCAGACGAAAGTTTCTGAATCGTTTACGATTCAGTATAAGAACAGTGTATCATATAGAAATCCGTATGTCAATATATATTTATCGTAAAACAATAAATAATTTATTTATTATGATATTGATTCGTTCGCACCGTAAACGCCTTCGGGCGATATGTATTTCAGCATTCTGCTGAAAATCTGATATTTCGGCCCGTCGACAAAGAAATTGCGTGTCTTGCCGTCCAGACAGGTGTGCAGATACGTGTCACCGCTTTCATTTAGAAAATAAGCGACAAAGTAATTCTTTTCGTCCACCGTCACCGTGATCGATGTTTTTCCTTCGGTTGACGGAGCGGATAAGAGCTTTTGCCTTTCGGTGATCGTAAGCAAATTACGCATAGATTGAAAATTGGAACTATTCAACAGCGTCTTTTGTTCGCCATATACAGCGGTAACCCCACCGTTTTCGACGCCTTTTCCGATAAAAATATCGACCGAATCCTCATATCTTGTGACGTCATATTGAGAGATTACAGAACCTGCGATCCAGCCGATGCCGCCGACAAGTATCACAACAACAAAAAAAATAAATAATTTAGTCCAGTTAATTCGCTTTTTTGCCACGAGAACCTCCTTATGTAGTAACTGCAGATCAAAAAAGAAGAGCAGGTGCGGAACGGAGAACGTTGCCTTTATTTTGTAAACTCAAGGCATGAGTTGTTTTTTACGGGATTTTATCTCAGCCAAACATTCGTTAGAAACAGGATAAACAGCGCACCGAGCGCGCCGAGAACCAATGCAACAGCAAGACCTGCAAGCGCACCGTTGAGAATTAAAACCAAGGTCTCTTTTCTCGTCAGAGGCGGCTCTTTGGAACCGGAATCGCCATGCGATTCACCGTGTAAAGAATCGCTTTTACCTTTTCGGTACCAAGGCATACCGTCGACGTTCATAGGTGCTATCACACGCCCGTCATCGTCGTCATATGTTTTTTTGGTTTTTTTTCGAAACATAACAGCCGTCCTGAATCAAGTTTGAACTGGGTGATTAACGGTGCCGGTTGCCGTCGTTATAGTTCTTAATCCGCTTATTTTTTGATCAGATGGCAATTTACGATGTGGCCGTTTCCGACGTCAACAGGTTCGGGGATCACATTTTTACAGATTTCCATGCAGTGTTTGCAGCGGGTGTGGAATTTACAGCCGGCAGGGGGATTTGCAGGGGAGGGGATGCTGCCTTCAAGGATGATCCGATTCATCTTAATCGTGGGGTCGGGCATGGGGATGGCGCTGAACAGCGCCTGTGTGTAGGGGTGCAGCGGCTCGCGGAAAACGTCTTCTTTTGTGCCGGTTTCAACCATCGAGCCCAGATACATTACGCCGATCGTATCCGAAATATGCTCCACGACCGACAGGTCATGCGAGATGAACAGGTAAGTGAGGTTGAATTCATGCTGCAAATCTTTGAGCAGGTTGATAATCTGCGCCTGAATCGAGACGTCGAGTGCCGATACCGGTTCGTCGCAGACGACGAAATCCGGATTGAGGGCAAGCGCACGGGCAATACAGATTCTCTGACGCTGACCGCCGGAGAACTCGTGCGGATATCTATCCTTATGATACTCCTGAAGTCCGCAGGCATTCATCTTTGAAGTAATATATTTATCGAATTGATCCGGGGGAACCAGATTATGTTCGCGCACCGCTTCGCCGATGATCTCACCGACCGGCATACGCGGGGACAAGCTGGAATACGGATCCTGGAAGATGATTTGCATCTTCGGACGAATGGCTAAGAGTTCTTTTTTTGAGAGTTTGAATACGGATTTCCCTTCGAACAGGACTTCACCGTCGGTATGGGGCGTCAGACGCAGCAGCGTGCGACCGATTGTGGTTTTTCCGCAGCCGGATTCGCCGACAAGTCCCATGGTCTGTCCGCGTTTGATTTTAAACGAGACGCCGTCGACTGCTTTGACATATCCCGTAACGTGGGAGAAAAGTCCCGTTTTAATCGGGAAATAGGTGCGCAGGGAATTGACCTCGATCAGATTCTCCTTTTCGTGCACCAGTGGCTTATAGTCGTTTTTTTTCAGCAGTTCGCTCATTTTGCCGCACCCTCCCCGTCATAAAGATAGCATGAGACGAAATGGGTGTCTGAAATTTTAATTTCGGCGGGATATTCACCGCTGCATTTTTCGATACACTTTTCGCATCTGTCTCTGAAATAGCAGTAATTCGGCATATTGATGGGGTTCGGAACCTGACCCGGGATGTTGTAAAGTCGGTCGGTCACTCGTCCCACGACCGGTTTACTCTCCATCAGGCCGATGGTGTAGGGGTGTTTCGGGTTGGCGAAAATCTCAGCCGCCGTACCTTTTTCGACAATGCGGCCGGCATACATAACCACCACAAAATCGGCCATTTCCGCGATGACGCCCAAGTCATGGGTGATCAGCATAATACTGCCGTTGATTTTGTCCTTCAGGTTGCGCAGCAGATCGAGAATCTGGGCCTGAATGGTCACATCGAGCGCCGTAGTCGGCTCGTCGGCAATAATCAATTTGGGATTGCAGGCGAGTGCGATGGCGATCATAACACGTTGGCGCATACCGCCCGACAGCTCGTGCGGATACATTTTATAAACACCCTCGGCGTTGGCGATGCCGACCAGATTGAGCATTTCAATGGTTCTGGCCTTAACGGCCTCTTTATCCATCTCGGGATTGTGCAGCGTAATAACCTCATCAACCTGCATTCCGATCCGAAAGACCGGATTCAGACTGGTCATCGGCTCCTGAAAGATCATCGAGATCATATTGCCGCGGATTTTCTGCATAAAATTCGTCGGTACCTTGGAAATATCATAGACGCCGTCGCCGGAATCAAAACGGATTTCACCGCTGACAATCTGTCCGGTAGGGCGCTGAACAAGCTGCATCAATGACAAACTCGTGACCGATTTACCGCAGCCGGATTCTCCGACGACGCCGACGGTTTTTCCCTTGGGGACATTGAATGAGACACCGTCGACCGCTTTTACGGTACCGAGATCGGTGAAGAAATAGGTGTGCAGATCATCGAACTCCACGACGTTGGAAGGATCGTGCATCACGGTGGTGAATTCGGATACCGGCACGTCTTTGCGGTTGCGTTTTTTCTCGAGTTCATCGGTGATCTTGCGGTTGCGTTTCGAAATCGCGCGCACTTCTTTTGCAGAGAGGTAGTTGACACCTTTTATGGTCTTTTTATCGTTTTTCTTCAAAGCCGTTCACCTACCTTTTCATCTTCGGGTCAAACGCATCGCGCAGACCGTCACCGATAAAGTTAAATCCCAGAACCGTCAGCAGGATGAGGAAACCGGCGGGAATCCAAACGAACCAGAAATTTTGGAGCACATAGCTGTCGTTGACGGCGTTGATGATGTTGCCCCAGGAGGCATACGGATATTTGACGCCGAGTCCCAAGAAGCTCAGGGTTGCCTCGGTGAGGATAATGCTGCCGAGTCCCATGGTCGCATAGACGATCAGCTGCGGGATGACGTTGGGGATCAGGTGCTTGAAGATCTTGCGTGAGGTCGAAAGTCCGCTCGCCTCGGCGGCTGTCATGAATTCCTGTTCGCGCAAAGAGAGGATCTGGCCTCTGACGACACGGGCGATGCCGGGCCAGCCGGTGACGCCTAATAAGATCATTAACAGGTATATTCGTACGGTCGGGTCAATTTTTAGGGCACTCATCGCCGTACCGATGATGATGAACAGCGCCAGTGTCGGGATGCAGTTGAAGATTTCAACCAGACGCATCAAAATCGTATCCACCCATTTGCCGAAGTAACCGGAGATACCGCCGATGACAATGCCGATCAGGGTTTCAATGATAACAACGACAAAACCGATCATCAGCGAGACGCGGCCGCCGTACATCAGGCGGACCAGCATGTCCATGCCGGAACCGTCGGTACCTAGCCAGTGAGTGGCACTCGGTGATGCATAAGCATCGATTAAATCGGTCGTGAGGTTGGTACGGATGACATATTCAAGATCCTTGCGTTCAACGGTAAAATGGACCATTTCGCCCTTGTTGTCCAGTGCGTCAAATTCAGTGAGGTTTTCATTGATGGCTTTCGTAACCAAAGATTTGTATTCGACGGTCAGGAAGATATCGTTTGCATACGGGGTTACAATAATCTCACTGATATTGGCAACCGGCGTGGCGGTTCCGTCTTTGACAGCGGATATGATCGATAAATCGGCATCGGAACGAACTTCGATGCTGTAGGTCTCGCCATTATATTCAAATTCTGCCGTAGCCTGTGGGAGATTTTGCTCGGCCATCGAAGTTATCATAGCGGTAAGGGTTGTTTCGGCAGCTAATTTGAAATCAAAGCCGGGTTTAAAGTCAGCAGAATAAGTATCATAGATATTCTTTGAAAGCAAAACAGCCGGCTCAAAGGTAGAGATGACGATTTCGCGTTTAGAGGATTGAATTGCATATTGCTCTCCGCCGTAAGTGAAGACGGTTTCACCGGCGTTATACGTCTCCGTAAATGCAGTTTTAAATGCGTCGGAAAGATTGAACCCGGAAACGGGCGTATAATTCATCGCGCTGCCAATCAAAGTGATGTTGACCACCGGGCTGCCATTGTTAAGCAGATAGGTGTCTTCGCCGATCTGTTGGATCAAAAAATCCATATTCTGACCATCGATCATGGCTGAGAATGTCAGTTTATCGCTATTGCGGGCAAGAATGAACTGTGCAAGGCCAAGTGAATTGAAGCTCTTACCTTCGGCAACGTCATAATAATAATTATTATTAACGGTGGCGCTGGCATATCGCGAGGACTGGTCTTCTTTTTTATAAAAGATTTGGGTTTCACCAAACGGATGTACAAGACCGCCGACAAATGAGAACAGGAACATCGCAATAATGATAATCAGTCCGGCGATGGCCAGTTTATTGCGGATGAAGCGTTTCAAAACCATCATTGACGGTGACAGAACTTTGATACGTTGTACGTCGTCGAGTGTGCCGGTGGGGCAGGAGGAACCTTCGTTTTGGGCGATCTCTTGGATGATCTCCTCATCGATTTCATCCGCGGGAATCTCTTCTATTTCGTTTTTGGGAGGAATATTTTCATCCTCAGGCGGCATATTTGTGTTCTTTCTCTCGTCGTCCATTTCCAGCACCTCCTCTCTAATTCACGCGAACCCGCGGATCGACGACGGCATAAAGAATATCGGCGATCAGCGTTCCGAGCAGAGTCAGTGCGGCTAAAAATAACATATAGAACATGGAGAACGGAAGGTCACCCTTTATCATTGCGTTATAAGAGGTATAACCGATACCGGGGATGGAGAAAAGCTGTTCCGTGATCATAGCGCCGGCGAATAAACCGGGCAGAGTGCCGCCTACAATCGTAACGATCGGAATCAGAGTATTGCGGAAGGCGTGCTTGTTGATAACTTTATTCTCGGAAAGGCCTTTGGCGCGAGCCGTACGGATATAGTCGGAGTTGAGAACTTCAAGCATATTGGTTCTGGTATAGCGCATCAGGAAGCCGATGCTGACGATGGTCAGCGTCAGAACGGGGAGCAGGAAGTGTGCCGAGACGTCCATAGCCTGCCCGAATGCGGTCATTTGATCATGGAGCCGGCTGACTTTACCGACAGGCTCCACCCAATTGAGTTTAAATGCGAAAACCAATTTTAATAGTGTAGCAAAGAAAAAGGACGGAAGTGAGATGCCGACGAGGGCAAAAACGGTGACTGCGTAATCGGTTTTGCTGTACTGCTTTCTTGCAGCCAGAATTCCGAGCGGGATCGCGATGACAAGTTCAAGAATCAATGAAGCAAAGCCGAGATAAAAAGAATCCCAGATAACTTCCTTGAATTTATCAATGACAGGGACGTTATAAACCCATGAATCCCCGAAATTACCTTTGAGAAGCGAGTCGCCGATCCAAGCGAAAAAGCCCTCAAGAATAGAACCGTTCATTTTATAAACTTCTTTAAGTTGCGCCAAAACCTCGCTGTAACTCTTACTGCCGGGCAGAGCAGAGCGTTCCCGCGCAATTGCCTCGATATACGATGTAGGCAGGCAACGCAAAATCGTATAGATAATCAAGGCCACTATAAACAGAATAATTACGCTCAGAAATAAGCGTCTCACCAAAAACTTCCACATGTGTGCAATTTCTCCTCGCAAAACGGATAGGATTTCCTGAAATTATCATCTACGAGGAAAGCCCACCGACCGGCGGGCTTTCCTCAAGACGATTGACTTTGAGTACTGCCTCAGGGGGTTTACTTGGCTTCGTAAACCTCGAGGAGTTCGATATCATTCATCCAACCCCAGTATGTCGTGATATCCGGAGTAACGGTATCAATGTTGACACGCTCGGTGCTGAAGATGATGATGTTCTGTCTCTGATAAGACGGAACTTCGACTGCCCAATCAAGAATGATGTCCAGGCAGGCTTTATACGTCGCTTTTCTGTAATCCTGATCCGCGCTCTTACGGGCGTCGAGGATGTACTGGTCCAGATTGGCATCATCAATGTGATAATGGTTGGAATCCGAACCGCCTCTGCCGACGATACCGGTGCTGTAATAGACCTGATACATATCCGGGTCGATTGTAGCACCCCAAGCAGCCGTCCAGAGTTCCTGTGTGCCGGCGTCAAGGCGATCCCAGAGGATCGAGGAGTCGGCCAAGTCGGAAACTTCCAGCGTGATGCCGATGGTAGCGAGTGCGGCAGCTGTATTGGAGAGAACTTGGAAGTTCGGGTGGTCGCCGATACCGTCGCCGGGGATGAGCGCTTCATAGGTCAGTTTGGCGCCTTCGGGAGCCGCAGTGAATGTACCGGTGGCATCGTCAAAGGTAAAGCCGGCTGCTTTGAAGAAGCCGATCGCGGCTTGGAGAGCGGCGGCATATCTGGCTTCCGCATCCATGTCGGAGGTGTAGATCTCATTACCGTCAACATCCTTGGAGAACGCAACCGAATAGTCGGCATCCGACTTCTGAGGAGCGGCCCAAGAGGTGTTGGAGATCGGGTAGTTGATGACCGCAGCCGCATCGCCGTAGTAGCTGTTGATGGCGACGTCACGATAGACGGCCAACAGGGTTGCGATGCCTTTTCTGAGGTTCTTGGAAGCGTCGGAAGAAGGATCTCCGCCGACATTGACCGTATCGGCGTTCATACCGATATAGCCGTAGCCGAGGTTATCGACAGAGCTGGTGGTGATGACTGCGCCGTCAAGTTCGCCGCCGTTGATCTCACGGATGGACTCAAACTTGATTTTGCTGCCGCTCGGATTGGCGACATCAACCGCACCGGACTGGATCGAGGTGATCTTGTCAGCTTCACTGACTTCTTTGAACTGGATGTACTGCAGTTTCGGGCAGCCCTTATAATAATTCTCGTTCGCTTCAAAGTAGACGACTTTGTCTTCATACTTCACGAACTTATAAGCACCGGCACCCATCGGGGTAGATGTCTTGGCCTGAACGCCGGACAAATCGCCGAAGGTGAAACCGAACTTATTGTTGTCATAATCATAGAGGGATGTATCACCGTAATAATGCAACGGGGCGATAGAGATGCCGAGGATGGAGTAGATGGCGGGAGATTCGTAACCGATGGTGGTCACTTCAACCGTATAATCGTCGATCTTCTTGATACCGGCGATATTCGGAACACCCTGTCCGCCCATGCTCTCGTCCTGGGAGCCGTATTCGCGGATGAACTTAGCGGAAGCAGTGCCGAGAACATCGGTGCTGTCGGCCGCTTCAACGGACCAATAAGCCTCAGGATCTCCGCCGTATGCGGCGTAAGCTTCTTCATAATAATCGTTGATTGTCGGATAAACGCCATTGGCCAGATCGAAGGTCTTGCCGGAGACGGCGGTCGTCAGAACGCCTTCCTCAACGGAGCCGTATCCCCAGATAGCCATACCGAATGCGGTCTGAAGGCCGACTTCGGCGCGGATCTGTTCTTCGGTAAATCCGGTATAGGCTTCGCCGTAGGTGCCGACATATTTCGCCATGCAGTAATCGACGATGGCCTGGACGTCATCAATCCAAACCGACTTTATAGTCGCCCAGAAACCATCCTGCTGTGCCTGTGTCCAAGTATCGGTCTCTGCCCAAACATGATCAACGCCTGCAGCATAAATCTCAGCTGCCATGGTTTCATATTTTGCATAGACTTCGTCACTGGTCTGTGTCTGATAATTCTGCAGACCGACGATGTTGTAGGAGGACAAAGTGGTCGAGCCGACATAAGACGGGTCGCAGAGGACATAATAAGTGAAAATGATGTCATCCGCAGTCAGTTTCTCGCCGTCAGAAAATAGAACGTCGTCTCTGATTTTCGCGCGATAGGTGGTGGTGTCGGCCGCTTCGTCGATTGTGACCGTAAGATCTGCGATGCCCTTATATGTATAGTCGGTGCCGTTATAAGAGCGGGTCTCGCCGTCGATGGCGTTATAAACGACGCCACCGTTTCTGTCGGTTGTCATCAGGCCGACTTGTGTCATGCTGACAACGTCCTGATCATATCCGGTATCGGCAAAGAAGGGGCTGAATTTTCCGCTGAACGGGTCGTACGCAACAACCAACGGGGTTGTGATTGTCGCCGTTTTCGGAAGGGCTGAGCCGCAGCCGGCAAGCATGCCGAGGCACATAACAGCCGTCAGCGCGATTCCGAAAATGCGCTTGAGGGACGATTTCATCAATACCTACCTCCAATTCGTAATTCAACTTTACAATTCTGATAAAGTTTGTGTGATTGTACCATAACAAGCGGTGAAAAGTCAATACTTTTTTAGCAAACCCCACGAATAGTCATAAGTTCTTCACAAAAAATGCGCAAATGTTTAAATTTGTAACGACAAGCCACAAAAAATCTACACAAAACGCGGGAATATCTTTGGATAACATTGACAAGATGCCCAAAATGATGTTATGATATTTTTCATATAAAAACGGAGGTGCCCCGCGAATTGAAGAGAGACAATACCTATCCGGTGGGGAAAACGATCAGTCGGTTACTTCGGCATCTTGGGGCGGTGGATAAGTCGCTCTGGGGTTATTTTATAATGTATACGATTTTTGCAGGGATTTATCCCTTATTTTCCGTTGTACTGCCCAAACTCCTGATCGGGGAATTGATCTCAGAAAACCCTGTGATTATACATATTATATATATCGCCGCCGGTTTTTTGGCGGCTGCCTCGCTGTTCGGCTTTTTAAAAAACGTCGTATACGGTATCACCTATCCGCGCATGACGATGGTACGCATCGATTATCTGCGGGACATGGCCGTCAAGCTGATGACGATGGATTATAAATATTGTGAAGATGCGAGTTTTGCCGAGGAAAACGGAAGGGCGTTCGAATCCACCAACAGCAACATGAACGGAATCGAAGGCGTTTATCATAAGCTGTTCGAGACCCCGGCGATTTTCCTGACGTCTCTTGCATTCATCATCTTTATCGGAATGCTGGATTTTTGGATTCTGCTCGCTTTGGTCGCCAACATCGGTACGGTGTATCTGATCGGGCGGCTGTCGCATTTTTATCAGTATGGCAAGCGTTCCGAATTGAAGCACGGCGAACGCCGTGTCCGTTATTATGACACCACCACACATGATTTCTCCTATGGCAAGGATATCCGCCTTTATAATTTCCGCGATCGCATTTCAAAAAACTTCGAGACGGAGATTCGCGGTTATACCGATGTTTGGCGATCCATCAAAAATCGGGAATACGCGCTCGGCTTTCTCGGACTGCTCACGCTGCTCATCAGCGATGTGGCGACTTACGGCCTTTTGATCGTAAAAATGAGGGCTGGTATGTCGATTGCCGATTTCTCGATGTATCTGGCCGCAATGGTGTCCTTATCCATATTATTAAAAACGTTGATCGAAAATGTGACTTTTGTCATCAATGAAGGCCAGTATGCGCATGACTTCTTTGTCTTCATGGACAAAGATTTCGGAGAAAAAGGCGGTGATCTGCCGGCGGTCAAAAACGATACACTTGAGATTGAATTCAAGGATGTGAGCTTTAAGTATCCCAAGACGGATCGATATATCTTTCAACACCTGAATTTAAAAATCGAAAAAGGCGAGCGGCTTGCAATCGTCGGTATCAACGGTGCAGGCAAGAGTACGCTGGTAAAATTATTACTGGGGTTGTTTCAAGTCACGGAGGGAGAAATTTTAATTAACGGTCAGCCTTTGAATGCATATAATCGTCTCGCGCTCTGGTCGATGTTCTCGGTGGTCTTTCAGGAGATCAACATCCTTGCGTTCACCGTCAAGGAGAACATCGCCTGCCGCTCGGATGAAATCGATGAAGATCGCGTGAGAGCTGCAATCGATAAGGTCGGACTTACCGAAAAAATCGGAAGCTTTGAAAAAGGCCCGGATCAGATGATGCTGAAGATCATTGACGAAAACGGTGCGTTGCTCTCGGGCGGCGAAAGCCAGAAACTGGCGATTGCCCGCGCACTTTATAAAAACGCCAACATGGTCATTATGGACGAGCCGACTGCGGCGTTGGATGCATTGGCCGAAGCGGAAATCTATCAGGATTTCAGCCATTTGATCAAAGGAAAGACGGCTATTTATATCTCTCATCGACTGGCCAGCACCAAATTTTGCGATAAAATCGCCCTGTTTGACAATGACGGGTTGAGCGAATACGGCAACCACACCGAGCTGATGCGCAAACGCGGGAATTACTATAAAATGTTCACGGTGCAGGGGAAATACTACAGAGAGGGCGGCGCCGAGAATGGATAAAGAAAAACGCAAACGCGGCGAGAATCTTCAAAAACTCGCGCTGTTCTTCTCATTGGCTTGGAAAATCTCCCCGGCCTATATTCTCATTTTAATTGCAAATGCTCTGATCGGCGGCGGTCAGATATTGGCGAACGTCATTCTGCCAAAATTTCTGGTGGACGAGTTGGTCGGACAGATGCGCACCCGGGAATTGCTGTTGTATGCCGGTCTCATCATCGGCGGGAATCTGCTGTTCGCTTTTTTAACCAATACGGTTAAGCGATTGATCGACGTTAAAAATATCTATATGCGCCAAAGTATGTCGCGTGCGATGGCCGATAAGATTATGAGCATCGAATACGGTTATCTTGAAGACCCATATTATCTTGACCTAAAAGAACGTGGCGTCTTCGCCATCAGCAACCAATCGGCACTTGAAAATTTGATTAACAACGCGGCGACTGCGCTCAAAAGTGCGGTGACATTGATCGGTTTGATGGCGGTTATGTTCACGTTAAGCTGGGTGTTGGTACTGCTGCTGTGCGCAGCGTTCGCCACGACGCTTTTGTTCAACCAGAGTTTCAGGAAATTTCAGCTCAGGTTTTTCGAACAGCTGATTCCGGTTAATCGTCGTTATGGCTATTATGTCGGATTGACTTTCGACGATAAAATCCAAAAAGACGCACGGCTTTACGGTATGGCGCCGATGATTGCGGACCGGATCACCTATTATAACGCCGATATCAACAGTTGGTTCACTAAATTCAACCGCCGTTACGGGCGGTTCAACGGACTGGTGGGTATCATCGGCGATCTGCAGGCGGCGCTGGCTTACGGCTATGTCGGTATCCGCGTGATCACCGACCGCTTAGGCCCCAAAATCGGCCTCGGCTCGTTTACCATGTATGTCTCGTCAGCCATCAGTTTTTCAACGACCTTCACACAGCTCGGCAACAGTATCATCACGATCAATCAGATGCTCGGCTATCTCGATCCGTTCTTCGAGTTTATGCGTATTCCCGATCAAAAAGAAAGCGGCGGGCATACCGTTTTCGAAGACGATATCGAGAGTATCGAATTTGATGACGTTACGTTTACCTATCCCAAATGCGAAAAGCCGGTATTGAAAAATATCTCGTTTAAAATCAAAGGCGGCGAGAAAATCTCGATTGTCGGTCTGAACGGTGCGGGTAAAACGACGCTGATCAAACTGATCTGCCGATTGTATAAGCCCGATTCGGGTACGATCAAAATCAACGGCACCGACATTTTTGAATACGATCACGAGAGCTACATGGCACGCATCGCGGCGGTATTTCAGGATTACCGCCTGTTCGCGTTCGGCATTGACGAAAATATCACCTGCCAACCCAGCGGGACCAATGAAGGTCAAATTGACGAGCTGTTGGTGCAGGTGGGCCTGAAAGGAAAAATCGAATCGCTGCCCAAAGGCGTCAAGACGATGCTGGGCAAGGCTTATTCGACCGAGGGTGTGGAGCTATCGGGCGGTGAGAGTCAGAAGGTGGCGATCGCCCGCGCGCTGTATAAAAACGCGTCGCTTATCATTCTCGACGAGCCGACCTCAGCGCTCGATCCACTGGCGGAGGCGGATATCTATGCCAACTTTAATAAATTGGTGGGTGATAAGACGGCGTTTTATATCTCGCATCGGATGTCGAGCAGTGTCTTCTGCGACCGGATTCTGATTATCCAGGACGGTATCGTGGCCGACTTTGACACACATGCGGCTTTAATGGCAAAAAAGGACAGTTTATATTTTAAACTGTTCAATTCGCAGGCGGAAAATTATAAAGAATAATATAAAAATTTGTCGATATTTTAAAACAAATGCGTATAAATGTTCCTCTTTGCCGAACACTATGAACGACTCTCGGCTGGGAGGTTGGTCTCATGATTGGTGATCCGAAAAAGGATCCGAAAAAACGCAGCCGCTCTCATAGTCCGGAACGTGACGTCGCTATTTTTACGATGAACACGACGGCCTCGGCCAATGAGATGACGGGTGCAATGCCGACGGTGGACAAACTGCCGCTCGGTGCCGACGGCCTGTTGGATCTGTTTCCCGATCTCACGACAGATCCCGAGGACGATTGAATAAAAAAACCGCGCGAACGCTTTTGCGTTCGCGCGGTTTTTTTGATTTGGGTGATCGGGAATTTATTTAACTTCATAAACCTCGAGGAGCTCGATGCCGTTCATCCAGCTCCAATAGGTTGTGATGTCCGGGGTGATCGTATCGATATTGACACGTTCGGTGCTGAAGATGAGGATGTTTTGTCTCTGGTAAGAGGGGACTTCGACCGCCCAGTCGAGAATGATGTCCAAACAGGCCTTATAGGTCGCCTTTCGATAAGCCTGATCTGCGCTGCTGCGGGCGTCGAGGAGATATTGATCCAGATCCGGATCGTCAATGTGATAATAGTTGGTGTCCGAACCGCCGTTGCCGGCAATGCAGGAACTGTGATAAATCTGGTACATATCCGGATCAATCGAAGCGCTCCAGGCCGATACCCATATCTCCTGCGTACCGGCATCGAGTTGGCTTAAAATCACGGATGAATCCGGCGGGTCGGAGATATTCAGCGTAAATCCGATGGTCTCGAGTGCAGCAGCGGTGTTGGACAGAACCTGAAAATTCGGGTGGATACCGACGCCGTTTGCCGGAATCAGGGCTTCATAGGAGAGCTTTGCGCCTTCGGGTGCCGCCGTGAATTTCCCGGCGGTCTCGTCGAAGGTAAAGCCGGCCGCTTTGAAGAAGCCGATAGCGGCCTGCAGAGCGGCGGCATATTTGGCTTCTGCATCCATGCCGGAGGCATAGATGCCATTCCCATCAATGTCTTTAGAGAACGCCGTTTGATAATCCGCATCCGATTTTTGAGGAGCGGCCCAGGAGGTGTTGGAAATCGGGTAGTTGATGACCGCAGCTGAATCGCCGAAGAAGCTGTTGACGGCCACATCGCGGTAGACGGAAAACAGGGTTGCAAGTCCTTTTCTCAGATTCTTGGAGGCCTCGGAAGAGGGGTCTCCGCCGACGTTGACCGTGTCGGCGTTCATACCGATATAACCATAGCCGAGATAGTCCACGGAATCCGTTATGATGACAGCGCCGTCCAGTTCGCCGTTATTGATCTGTCGGATCGCTTCAAAATTGGTTTTGCTGCCGACCGGGTTGGCAATATCAGCGGTCCCCGACGAAATCGAAGTGATCTTATCGGCCTCGCTGATCTCTTTGAACTGTATATTCTGCAGTTTCGGACAACCCTTGTAGTAATTCCCGTTTGCTTCGAAATAGACGACCTTATCTTCATACTTCACAAACTTGTAGGCACCGGCACCCACCGGAGCGGAGGTCTTGGCCTGAACACCGGACAGATCCCCGAAGGTGAAGCCGAACTTGTTACCCGCATAATCATAAAGGGATTTGTCGCCGTAATAATGCAGCGGAGCGATAAAGACGTCGAAGATGGCGTAGACAGCCGAGGCCTCATAATCCACAGTCGTCACCTCAACCGTATTATCATCGAGCTTTTTAATACCGGTGATATTCGCAACACCTTGTCCATTCATGCTCTCATCCAATGGACCGTACTTGCTGATGAATGTGGCAGCTGTCGTTCCCAAGATATCGATTTCGGAACCGGTTGCCATCATCCAACCCCGCGGATCGCCTTCAAACTGAGCAAATATTTCGTTATATAAATCTTCAATTGTGGGGTAAACGCCGTTGTTGATATCGAATGTCTTGCCGGAGATCGTGCCGAATATACCGTTTTCACCGATACCGCCCAATTCCAAAGCAGCTGTGGCGAAAGCGATTTTTAATCCTTCGTTCGCGGTGATTTCTTCCGGTGTTTTACCGAGGATCATTTCACCGTAGTCACCGACGTATTCGGAGACGAAATAACCGGCAAAGCCCTGAATGTCCGCCGCCCAAACCTGTTTCAGCATTGCCCAAAACCCATCTTGCTGTTCTTGTGTCCAAGCGTCGGTATCTGCCCATATATGATCCGGACCGGACGCAAAAATTTCCGCAGCCAGAGCCGCATATTCGGCATAGACGGCATCGGTGGTCTGGGTCTGATAATTCTGCAGTCCGACGATGTTGTAAGAAGAAAACGTGGAAGGGCCGATATAGGAAGGGTCGCAGAGCACATAATAGGTGAAAATGAGGTCATCTGCCGACAGTTTCACGCCGTCCGAGAACACGAGGTCGTCTCTGATCTTTGCGCGATATGTAGTCGTCCCGTCGTCATTGATTGTGACACTCAGATCCGCCGGACCTTTGTATAAGTAATCAGTTCCGTTGTAAGGGATCGTCTCGCCCTCGATGGCGTTATAAACGACGCCGCCGTTCCGGTCGGTTGTCATTAAGTTGATTTGTGTCATGCCGACAACATCATGATCATTTGCCGCATCGGCATAAAACGGATTGAAGTTCCCGTTAAACGGATCGTATGCCACAACCAGCGGCGTTTGAATTTCCGCCGATTTGGGAAGAACCGAACCGCAGCCGCTCATCAGACCTAGGCAAATCACCGCGGTCAAAAGAATTGCGCAAACGCGCTTCAAAAATAAACCCATCAATTTTACCCCCATAAAATCTTATATTTCTGTACACCAAAGTGTTTATTGAATCCTACCATAACTATCCTAAAAAGTCAATTATTAGCGGATTATATACTTTTTTGAATTAACCAGTATTAACCCCGCTTGAACGCAAGTGGTTCAAGCGGGGTTTTGTTGTATCCAGAAAACCACTCGCTAGGCGAGTGGTAGAAAAAAAGGCTAATGC
>DAOSWV010000035.1 GCA_035380125.1 Oscillospiraceae bacterium | reverse complement strand
GTCGGTGGGCTATCAGGCGCGTGTCATGCTCAAAGCGGTGCAGATCACGGGCGAAAACCTGTCCTTCAATCTCTGTGCACCCTGCGGACAGGCGCGGTTTCAGCTGTCAAAGCTGCCCGGCCAACCCTACGAGGGCTTTGCGTTTGAAAATTCAATGCCGTTTTGCGGAGACGAAATTTCCTGTTCGCCGTCTTGGCAGGGGCATACCCTTTCCGAATTAAAAGGGGAACGGGTCTTTATCGAACTGCAGCTGAATTCGGCAATTCTGTTTTCGGTACAGGGCGATTTTAATGTCCATCACGCGCTGCAGCCCCAGTCCTCTTTGGGCGACGCCCGGATTCTGCCCGAATAACCCTTAAAAACAATGTTAATATTCTGCGGGGCGGGATGCCCTCATCCCGCCGAAACTTTTTCTTAACGAAATAATAAACTATAACAAGGCACCGGATTCGAACCGCATTCCTGCGGTTCTTTTTTCATCTTTCCGCCGCCGCCCCGATTGATTTTTCGGCTTTCCCGTGCTATACTGAATGCAATATTTATTTGATTCTATATGCCGTCCTGAATCGAGGGGGAGAAACTCATGAAACGCTATGGTTCGGTCATCAAAGTCCGTCCGGAAAAACTCGAAGAGTACAAAAAACTGCACGCAAACGCCTGGCCGGAAGTGCTGGCCATGATTCAAAAGTGCAATATCCGAAATTACTCGATTTTTTACCGCGACGGCCTTTTGTTCAGCTATTTTGAATACATCGGCGATGATTTCGCAGGGGATATGGCCGAAATGGCGGCCGACCCCGTGACGCAAGCCTGGTGGAAACTCACCGACCCCTGCCAAAACCCGGTCGACACGGCGAAGCCCGGCGAGTGGTGGGCGCCGACCGAAGAGGTCTTCCATTGTGACTAGAGATTGCTCCTTTTGACTCAGCCAAATAGGATCAAACGTCCCATAATTTGAAAAGGATCATGATTATGACTTCCAGAGAACGCATTTTAACCTCGGTCGAACACCGAGAACCCGACCGCGTGCCGCTCGACCTCGGTTCCACACCGAGTTCGGGCATTTCCGCGATCGCCTATAACAATCTCAAAAAATATTTAAATATCGAAACCGGCCACACCCGCATCTATGACGTCGTGCAGCAGTTGGCGCAGCCCGAAGACAACCTCATTGACAAATTCGGCGTCGATGTGCTGGATATCGGCCGCGCTTTCAACACCGAAGACGGCGATTGGTACGACATGCACCTCTCCGACGGCGGCAAGGCGCAGTATCCGGTCTGGTTCCGCCCGACCACGATGCCCGACGGCAGCCAGATCGTCCTCGACGAAGACGGCGACAAGATCGCCCAAAAACCGCCGAGCGGCACTTTTTTCGATCAGACCTGTTTCCCTTACATAGACGGCTATCCCGCCGATTATAAAAACCTCGGCAAAGCGATGAATAAAGTCCTTTGGCAAAAACTCGCCCACAGCCCGTGGGATAACGCCGCCGCGCCGGATTTTTACGAAAAGCTGCGCGAAAAAGCGTTGTATCTGCGGCAAACCACCGACAAGGCGCTGATGATCGTCTGTGGCTGCAACCTGTTTGAGTGGGGTACGTTTCTGCGCCGCATGGATAATTTTTTAGTCGATCTGATTCTCGAACCCGACGAGGTGGAACGCCTGCTCGACGCGCTGATGGAACGCCATCTGGCCGCGCTCGAAAAGGTCTGCGCGGCGGTGGGAGATGTGGTGGATATCCTGCGGTTCGGCGACGACCTCGGCACCAACGACGGCCCGTTTATGAATCCGGAAATCTACCGCAAGTTCTTCAAACCGCGCCATACCATGCTCTGCAATTATGTCCATAAACACAGCGGCATGAAGACCTTCCTGCATTCCTGCGGTTCTTTACGCGCATTAATGCCCGATCTGATCGAGGCGGGTTACGATATTCTCAATCCCGTTCAAACCACCGCGCGGGGCATGGACCCGGCCGAACTCAAACGTGAATTCGGCAAAGACATCACCTTTTGGGGCGGCGGCTGCAATACCCGCTGGATTTTAAACCGCGCCACCCCGCAGGAGGTCTACGACTATGTCAGCCGGATGCTCGATATCTTCATACCGGGCGGCGGTTATGTCTTCAATACCGAACACAACATCATGCCCGATGTCCCGCCGGAAAATATTCTGGCGATGTACAAAGCCGTTCACGATTTCAAATAAAAAATAAAATCACACGGGAGGCCGCATCCATGGAAACAGTCAACATCCACCGCCAAAATCCCCCGCAATGGTTCAAAGACGCCGATTTCGGCATCTTCATCCATTGGGGCCCGTCAAGCGTCCCTGCATTCGCGCCGGTCGACGTTGACGACTACGCCAAGCTGATGCGCGAAAAACCGCCCGAGTACATGTTTCAAAACAACCCTTATGCCGATTGGTATCAAAACAGCATGCGCATCAAGGGCAGCCCGGCGGCGGCTTACCACAAAGAACACTTCGGCGATCAGCCCTACACCGCTTTCGCCGAGGAGTTTAAAAAACGTGCCAAAACTGTCGATGTCGAACAGTGGGCCGATCTGTTCCAACAGGCGGGCGCCAAATATGTCGTAGTCGTCAGCAAGCACCACGACGGCTTTGTGCTGTTCGACACCAAGGTCGAAAACCCGAAAATTCCGGGCTATCACCTCGATTTTGACCATGTCGGCAATCTGGCGGCGGCCTGCCGCAAACGCGGCATGCGCTTCGGCGTCTATTATTCCTCGCTGCTCGACTGGACGTTCACCAAAAAGCCGATCACCAGCGCGGGCGGCCTATTTTTGAGCAATGACAACTCCAAAACCTACTGCGACTATTGCTTTAATCAGTGGAAAGAGATCATCGACCGCTATCACCCCGACGTGCTGTGGGGCGACATCGGCTACCCGACCGATCCGCGCCTCGAGGAACTTTTCGCCTATTATTATGCGCAGGTGCCCGAGGGTGTGGTCAACGACCGCTGGGGCCAGTGGCCGAACTCCCTGCGCAATCCCATCGGACGGGCGCTTGTAACGAGCGGAGCCAAAAAGATGCTCAAAGAAAATCCCGGAAAACTGCTTGACACCAAATATTACGACTTCCGCACCCTCGAATACACCGCCGACTGGCAGGAAAACGAGCTCTATTTCGAGGTCTGCCGCGGCATGGATAAGTCGTTTGGTTATAACCGGTTCAGCCGCCCGCAGGACTATATCACCGCCAAAGAAGTGCGCGACATCATCGCCGAAGTCGTCCCGAAAAAAGGCCGGTTGTTACTCAATGCCGGACCGGATTCCTACGGCAAGATCCCCGATTATCAGGTCAAAATTTTAAAAGAGCTCGGAGGGCAAGCACAATGACACAGCAGCTGAAAAAGTATGTGACCGTTCAGACCGTCATCGCCTTTTTTGTCAACGGCATCCTCAACGGCATCATCGCGTATTTTCTGAACAAGGATAAATCGCTCGAATTGATCACCATGCCCGAAAATTTCGTCAACTTAGTCATCGATATCGGCATCACGGCGATCATCTTTGCGTGGCTGATCGCCTGGTCGGTCAACGCCAACCTGAAAAAGGCGAATTATTACGGCGTAATCGAACCCAAGACCAAGTTGCAGTCGTGGATGGGACGCATGTTTAAAAAACCGGCCCGTTACGGTTGGCTGCTGTGCATCGGCATGATCCCGCTGCTGTACGGACTGACCTGCTTGGGCATCTGGATTTTCGGCGTCACCCGCTTCACCCTCTGGGGCTATGTCTGGTACAAAACCGGCTATACCGCCGTCATGGGCGCGTCTTTCTCATTGATCTTCATGTTCAGCGGATTTCTTATGCCGAAACCGCAGGCGGAACCCAAGGATTCATAAAAGCTCACAACGCTTTTTTCTATTAAGAGTAGGGGCGCACCTATGTGTGCGCCCGGCGACGAGCCGCCGCTCCCAATGTGCGTCATAGCCGCGTTTCCGGCCTCTTTTGTCATCCTGAGCGGAGCGCTTTGCGCGTAGCCGAAGGATCTCGGTACGCAAAGGTGTCTAATAATAAACAACAGGAGTAATTCCATGAACTATACCGATATCAATTCCAAAACCATCGACCGCTGGGTCGAAAAGGGCTGGGAATGGGGCATTCCGATCACCCACGAACAGTTCGTCGCCGCCCAAAACGGCGATTGGCAGATGGTTCTGACTCCGACAAAGCCCGTCCCGAAGGACTGGTACCCCGACCTCTCCGGCAAAAAGGTGCTCGGTCTCGCCTCGGGCGGCGGACAGCAGATGCCGATTTTCGCCGCACTTGGTGCCGACTGCACCGTGCTCGACTATTCCGAAAAACAAATCGCCAGCGAACTGACGGTCGCCGCACGCGAGGGCTATCATATCAACGCCGTCCGTGCCGACATGACAAAGCCCCTGCCGTTTGCCGACGAGAGCTTTGATCTGATTTTTCACCCGGTCTCGAACTGCTATATCGAGCAGGTACAACCGGTCTGGAACGAGTGTTACCGCATTCTCAAAAAAGGCGGAATCCTGATGGCGGGACTGGACAACGGCTTCAACTATCTGTTCGACGAGAGCAACGAACGGGAAATCAAATACTATCTGCCGTTCAACCCGCTCAAAGATCCGGCGCTGATGGAATCGCTTCAAAAAGACGACAGCGGCGTTCAGTTCTCGCACACGCTCGAAGAGCAGATTCGCGGGCAATTAAAAGCCGGCTTCACCCTGCGCGACCTGTTCGAGGATTATAACAGCTCCGGCTTTCTGCACGACCGCAGCGTCCCGACTTTCTGGGCCACCCTCGTGATCAAGCAATAATCTCAATAGACCAACCGCATCGACTGTTTCCAGTCCTCCGAATCAAAACCCCAGTTTTGAAGGCGCTCCTGATAATGGGGCGAGATGATCGGACCGCAGCCCGCCTGACAGACAAGGTGATCGCCGTCGGTCAGCCCGCAGTCCCGTTTTGATAAAATTTCAACCATCCGTCCGCGCCACAGCGCCAGTTCATCGGCATATGCCGCATCCGAAGCAAGGTCGTTGTTCTCGCACGGATCGTTTTTCAGATTAAACAATTGTTCTTCACCGACACGCGGCAGCCAGATATATTTCCAAAGCCCATCGGTCAGATACTGCGTCTCCTGCCGTTCGGCGTAGCAGGTGCAGTGTTCCCCATGCAGATATTTCCGCGAACATTCCGTTTCACCCCGCATCAGGCCGGACAAATCCAACCCGTCCACCGCCTCGGGGATCGGAAGCCCGACAAGCCCCAATACCGTGGGCAGAATATCATAAAGCGTCACCGGCACGTCGCAGATGCGCGGCGCGTTTTCCCGAAGCTCTTTCGGCAGCCGGATCAAGAACGGAATATGCGCGGAACCCTCGTAGGCATAGGTCTTGCGCCAGAGGTTGTGGTCGCCCAGCATGTCGCCGTGGTCGCTGGTGAATAAAATAATGGTGTCTTCATATTGCCCGCTGCGCTGTAAAAAGTTAATCAATCGCCCGATCTGGTGATCGATGTGCGTCACCGAGCCGTAATAACCCGCCCGGGCCTGTGCGATCTCCTCATCGGTGCGGCGGCCCTGCCAGGCATTGACGTCGGCGGCGTCCTGCGGCACATCGTGAATCCGATCCCAATCGCCATACCACGCCTTCGGCAGTTCCTTTTTCTCATAATGCTCGAAATAATACGGCGGCGCATCGTACGGGGAATGCGGACGGGCAAATGACGCCTTCAGAAAATAGGGCATCGAAGGGTCGCGCTTTTTCAAAAACGCGATCGATTGGTTGATCACCCAGTTGGAAGGATGTAAAAACTCCGGCGCATGCCAAGGTCTGGCCACCCAGGAGTTAAAGGCGACACCATGGTCCATAAATGTATAATCCCCGGTCTTATTGCGGTCGAACCACTCTTTGTAATCGGACGCAAACCCCGGTGCCTGCACGCGGGCGGATTCATCCAGTTCAATCGAATGGAACCCGTTCAAAAGCCGCTGCGGCCCGAAATGCATCTTTCCGACGCCCTTGGTGTAATAACCCGCTTTGGTCAGTTCTCCCGGCAGCGTCTGCGAAAATCCGCCGCCCATCTCACCCTGACCGCGGCCCATGCCCAATACGCCGGTATTCCACGGATTCATACCGCTCATCAGGCAGGCGCGCGCCGGAATGCAGGACGGACAGGGCGTATACGCATGGGGAAACAATGTCCCCTGCGAAGCCAGAAAATCCAGATTCGGGGTCTCGATCGCAGGATTCCCCGCGCATCCCAAACAGTCAAATCGGTGCTGGTCGGTCATCAAAAGAATGATGTTATACTTTTTCACAGCGCATTCAACTCCTTTTGCGGATCATATCGCATCCAGTATACCACATTCTATGCCAAACCGCCAACCGGAAACAGCCGGATTGGTTCAGAGATATTACATTTAAAGTTGAGGTGCTTTCATGGGTCATTTCGGATTTTCTTATGTGGGTCTGATCTTTCTGCTGATGCTGACTGTCCCGAACCTGATCTGGACAAAACATCAGCCAAGGGACTATAACCCGGGAAATGAAAACAGAATCCTGCGCGTATTCGAACGGGTCGGACAGGTGTTGACCACCTGCATCGCTCTGATCTTCTCCGATTTCAACTTGCACGGCTGGTCGGCGTGGACGTGGTGGCTGGTCGCCGCCGTCGTTTTGATGCTGCTCTACGAGGCCTGGTGGGTTCGCTACTTCAAAAGCCCGAAAACCCTCGCCGATTTTTACAGCAGTTTTTGCGGTGTTCCGGTCGCCGGCGCGTCGTTGCCGGTCGCGGCTTTTTTTCTACTCGGTGTCTATGGTAAAGTGATCTGGCTGATGCTCTCGGCCGTCATTCTCGGTGTCGGCCACATTGGCATCCACCTACAGCATAAAAGAGAACTCAAATAAAATCATCTCAATCCCGCTTGCCGTTTTTATGCGCGAATAAGCGCGGCAAATTCCGCCATACTATCCGCGAGGTGATTTATTATGCAATTGACCCAAAAGGAGACGTCCCTCCTCAAGGACCTGAAAGACCAGGAGCAAGTCTGCGTTGAAAAATACGCAAAATATTCATCTGACGCCAAGGACCTGCAGTTAAAGGATTTGTTTTCCCGGATCAGCCAAAACGAACAGCAGCATCTGGACACGGTCACGCAGATCATGGGCGGAACGGTGCCGCAAATGCAGAGCGGAAACGGACAGCAGATCACACTGACCTTCACGCCGACCTATCAAAGCACGCCGAACACCGATCAGGACAAACAAAACGACAGCTATATCTGCGCCGACGCGCTCTCGACCGAAAAGCACGTCTCGTCGGTCTACAACACCGACCTTTTTGAGTTCCGGGACACCGGCATCCGCGACGCCCTGAACCACATTCAAAAAGAGGAGCAGCAGCACGGTGAGCAGATCTATCAATATATGGCCCAAAACGGTTTATACGGCGGGTGAGATACCTGCATGCGGCTAAAGCCGCTCAAAATACGCGAATTAGAATCCGCTGCTTTTAAACGGGAAGAATATTCCGTAAGGGATATTCTTCAGGAGAACCGCTTCAGCGGTTCTTTGTAGCCGCGTTTCCACACTCGGTGTTCTTCTGTAGGAGCGGATATCATGTCAAGCAAGAGATAGTTTACAGAATGTGTGAAGACATGGTTTACACTTTTCGAGTAAAATAGAGGCATTCGGAATCGAAGGAGCGATGAAAAATATTGAATTTTCATCCTCTCCTGCACGCCTCGACGCGCTCAAACCCGTAATTGAGATATAGCAGCAGATTGTCGATATATTCTTTCGACGGCCTCGGGTATTCCATAAATCCCGCCGACGGGCAAAGAACGAACCGGCCGCTCCGATTCCCCGCCTCGACGCATTCATCGATCAGCGTTTTCAGGTGTTTCGGTTGGGCTTGAAGGATATCCTGTATTTCAATATTCCCCTCCCAGCCGATTCGGTTTCCATATTGTTCAACAATCTTTTTCAGATTGATGTCGCCATTTTTCGGCGGCTCCAGCGGGTTGAGGATATCCACGCCCATTTCGATATACCGCCCGACGAGTTCCGCCACCTTGCCGTGGCAGTGCACCCAGACGTTTGCGCCCGCGTTATGTATCGCGTCGCAGACGGTTTTGTCATACTTGAATACAAAATCGTCAAAGTCCTTCGGCGACAGCAGCGGCGGTGTGAACAACTCCGGCCCGACCCACATAAACGGCTCAATCACCCCTGCCGCGAGTATTTTCTTGGCATAACTCAACACCCTTTTCCCGAAAACGCCGATCACCTCATCGACCTTTTCGCGGCAGTCGACGCTGAAATAAGCTAGATTTTCCGAACCCGTGATGCGCTGCAGGGCATAGCCGGCGTGATCCAGATAGGTCATCACGACGCCGCGTTCGCCCACCATCGCCTTCTTTTCATAAAACGGCGCCGCATCGTAATCGTCCTCTTCATACGGCATCGACAGCAGCTTGTCCAAATCCTCCGGCTCTTTAATCATGTACTCCATCATGTACGACGGTTCTCCGACCGTCGAAAACCGTTGAACACCGTGCAGATCGCCCTTCGGCGTATGAAACGTGGTATGAAGGTCACGCCAGATCGGTTGGTCGGTCTCGTAATATTCCCGCTCGATCAGCTGACCGGCGTATTTCCCGCAATAGATATTCATCGAACTCACCGCGTTGACAAACCAGTCGGTCTTTTCAGCCGCCGTTTCGATCACGGGCCGGTAAGCCGGATTCAGCAGCTTCAAATTCGGTTCAAAGCCCCAGAGTTTCAGGGCGGGCTTGTCGATTTCCTCATTTCGAAAGATGCGCATGATGCGTTCGCGTGAAGTCAGTTTCATTTGTTTTTCCTCCGGCAATCGGATACTCCCATTATACTCAAAACCCTGCCGATTGCCAACAAAAAATTTATCTGTTAAAATGATCGTATCTTATAAACGCGGAGGCCCGTATGCCGAAAGTTGAACTCACCACCATGATCATGATTCAAAATCCCGAAACCGGCGAGGTCTTAGTTCAAGATCGCGTCAAGAGTTGGAAAGGATGGGCTTTTCCCGGGGGTCATCTCGAAGACGGCGAGAGCGCCGTCGACTGCGCCAAACGCGAAGTCAAAGAGGAGACCGGACTCACCGTTGAGAACCTCAAATCCTGCGGCATCATCCATTGGTCGAACAATCAGACCTTCGACCGCTATCTGGTTTTTTTATTCAAAACCACGAATTACAACGGCGAATTGGTTGACTGCGACGAGGGCAAAAACTTCTGGGTTTCGCTTGAAGAACTGAAAACCCGACCCTCTTCCAATGATACGCCCAAATACCTGCCCATGTTTCTGGAAGACCGCTACGCCGAGGCTTTCGGCTCTTGGAACGACACCGACCCTTGGGAATTGATTTATCGGTAATTGTAGGGGCGAACTGCGTTCGCCCGTGAATAATTGCAAAAAGCAGGAGCGAACTATGTTCGCTCCTGCTTTTTTATCTCTCCAACAACTTCAGCACATTTTCCCGGCTGATTTTCTTTATCAATCTGTCATCCTGAGCGGAGCGGCGCTTGCGGCGCGAAGCCGAAGGATCTCGGACTGATAACAACCTCCGGAAACCATCCAAAAACCTATCTCTCCAGCAGCGCCAGCGCATTCGTCCGGCTGATCTTTTTGTACGCTGCGTAACTGATCTTCCCCTTTTCCATCGCCTCGTCCAAAAACGCCGACAGCTTCAGCATATCCCAGGTAATATTCACCGGGCTGCAGATGTCGGTGCCGTAATATAACCGATCCTGAAACTCCTCCATAAACGCATAGCCGAATTCGGGATCGCGCGAGACCGCGTTGTAGCCGCTGCTCGCCGACAGGTCGCCGCACAAATTCGGATATTTACGCATTAATTCCACGACCCGGCCGCCTGGCGTGACCTTTCCGGGCTTGTTTTCGCCCCGGTTTTGTTCGGTGACGTCGCCGCTGATCTCCGACCAGAATTTTTGGGAATGCCCTAAAAACTTCAGCTTCGGGAACATGTTCAAAACCTTTTCCAACCGCGGCAGTCCCAGATCGTCGATCAGGCCGTAGTCGTTGCCCTTGAATCCGATATGAAACGTCACCGGCATGTCACAAGCCTCGCAGTGCTTAAACAGGTTCAGCACCATCGGGTCGTCAAAGTACATATTGGCCGTGAGCTCGCCGACGCCTTTCGCACCCAACCCCTTGTAATAATTCAAAAAGTGCGAAAAATCCGTATCGGGACTGTTATTGCCCATACGCGGGTCGAGGTTGCAGAACCAGTAAAAATACTGCGGATATTTCCGCACGATCTGATAGCTCTCCTTGTTGTCGTGGCAGTCAAACGTCCCCTCGGGCGATACGCCGGGCAAAACGACGCCTTTCTCGACGCCCAGCAGCTTGTAAAAGATGAGCAGCTCCTCCGGGGTCGTGAAGGTATCGCCCGTGAATCTGGGCATGCCCTTTTCGAGTACCTGATGTACATGAATGTCGATTTTCTGAACGCGTTCCATATGATTTTCCGCCTTTCAATCGCTTTGATTTATTCCTATACAGCATACTTCTTTTATTCCCCTCTTTGGAGGGGTGGCCGCGCAGCGGACGGGGTGGTCTATGATATTTACCGCTCCAGCAACTTTAGCGCATTCTTCCGGCTGATTTTTTTACAAAATTGTCATTCTGAGCAAAGCAATTTTCATCGAATGCGTAGCCGAAGAATCTCGGCCTGATGAAAGTATCCGGTAAGCACCCCTGCGGATTTTTATCTCTCCAACAATTTCAGCGCATTTGTCCGGCTGATCTTCTTTATCAATCTGTCATCCTGAGCGGAGCGACGCTTGCGGCGCGGAGCCGAAGGATCTCGGACTGATAACAACCTCCGGAAACCATCCAAAAACCTATTTCTCCAATAACTTCAACGCATTCTCCCGGCTGATCTTCTTATACGCCGCGTAACTGATCTTGCCGGTTTCCATGGCCTCGTCCAAAAACGCCGAGAGTTTCAGCATATTGTTGGTGATGTTTTCCGCGCTGCAGATATCGGTGCCGTAAAACAGCCGGTCCTGAAACTCCTCCATAAACGCATAGCCGAATTCGGGATCGCGTGAGACCGCGTTGTAACCGCTGCCTGCGGAGAGGTCCCCGCACAGATTCGGATATTTGCGCATCAGCTCAATCACCCGACCGCCCGGCGCGACTTTTCCCGCCGGATACCCGTTGCGCGTCTCCTCGGTCACGTCGCCGCCGATTTCGGACCAGAACTTTTGGGAATGCGCCAAAAACGTCAGCTTCGGAAACATCTTCAAGACCTTTTCCAGCCGCGGCAGACCAAGTTCGTCAATCAAGCCGTAGTCGTTGCCCTTGAATCCGATGTGAAATGTCACGGGCATGTCGCAGGCCTCACAGTGCTTGAACAGATTCAGCACCATCGGGTCGTCGAAGTATAGGTTGGACGTCAGCTCGCCGACACCCTTCGCGCCCAGCCCCTTGTAATAGTTGAGGAAGTGCGAAAAGTCCGTATCGGGGCTGTTGTTGCCCATGCGCGGATCGAGGTTGCAAAACCAGTAAAAACTCTGCGGATATTTTTCCGCAATCTGCTGTGCCTCCCAGCTGGGTCTCGATTCGGTCATATGTTCGGGCGCCGCCCCCGGCAGAATCACGCCCTTTTCGACCCCGAGCATCCGGTAAAAAATCATCAGTTCCTCGGGAAGCGTGTAGTGGTCGCCTGTCAGTTTAGGCACTCTCCGTTCGAGTATCGTATGCACATGAATATCGATTTTCTGCACCCGTTCCATCGCCATATTATTTACCGCCTTTCGAAATTTCTCAATTACGCCCATTATACCACACCCCGCCCAAAATTTCACCCCGATTGTATTTTCTTTATTGATGACTTTTATTTCCCGTGCGAATGATGTATAATTATGTAAACGTCCCCAAACAGACCGAAACCGGCAACTATAATAATTCCCCTCTGTGGAGGGGTGGCATACAGCGCTGTTGAATATCTCAACCTGATTGCCTTAACCACTACTCACTTTATCTATTAGACCGAATTTGAATTTAATTTATCAATTTTTCCATAATATATTGATTTTTACTAAATTAAGGTATAATATACAGATAATATTATTATGAAGAGGGAAAAATAAGTGTTTACTGAACGAAAAAAGTTCTATCAAAAGATCGAAGAAGAACATAATTCAAAAGTTATCGCTTATGTCACTGGAGATCGTCCTAATATGGCATGTCAGATTGGTACAGATACTCCAGATATATTTCTTGAGCATCTTGATGAAATTGGGCGAGTAAAAAGAATCTCTTTAATATTATATACTTGTGGCGGAAATACTATAGCGGCTTGGAATATTATAAATCTTTTTAGAGAATTCTGTGATGAGTTGGAAATAATTGTTCCAAATAAATGCCGAAGTGCAGGCACCCTAATGACTTTAGGAGCCAATGAAATTATAATGACAAAACAAGCAACATTAGGCCCTATAGATCCAAGTATTACAAGCGCAATGAGTCCCATTATTCCAAATACTAATCCCCCACAAAAATTATCTATCAGTGTAGAATCAGTTAAAGGGTATTTTTCTTTATTAAAAAATGAATTTGGTGTTAAAGATGATATTGGCTTGTCTGCTGCATATACTAAGTTAACTGAATATATACATCCCTTAGTTTTAGGTGATGTTTACCGTATTCAGAAGCAAATTAAAATGCTTGCGAAAAATTTATTAAAAATGAGTTATAGATCTCCTAAAAAAATACAAAGCATAGTTGATTTTTTATGTAGCGATTCAGGAAGTCATGATTATACGATAAACCGAACAGAGGCACGTTCTTTAGGACTAAATATTGTTAGTCCTTCTCAAGAAACGTATAAGGAGTTAAAACTATGGTATAACGATGTAATAAATGAACTCGAATTAAAAAATCCATATAACCCAGCGGATTTACTTTCATCGAAAAACGAAATGCAATACACCTTTAAAAGATGCTTAATTGAGAGCATATCGTATGGTCAAGATGCATTTATTTCTATTGGCACTCTAATGAAAAATGAAATCCCAATTGATGGTGGTGTTCCTAAAATTGCAATAAGTGATAAAAGAATATTTGAAGGATGGAGTCATTTTCAATGCTAATACAAAGAATAATTTATGATAATTCATGCAATTATTTTAATGAAAAAAATAATACTAGTGCTCAAGCCGATTCATTATTTGATTTAATGAAAGATTATATACAAATAATTGAAGAGGAAATATTCGAATTCTATAAAAATTCTCAATCTGATAAAAAGTAAATCATTAACCTAATCCCTCGGGACAAACGACAAGTCGTTAAAGTCATAAACCCGATTGTAATCCTTGGTCTCGGCATCCTTGACGACGGCCGAGCGGTAGGGGCTCAGCAGGTTCACAATCTCATACACGTCAATCCAGATTTCGGCCAAACAGTCCTTCTGCGACTCGTCAAAAATCAGCTGCATCCCGAAATGCAGGTGCGTCGTCTTCATACCGTTGACGTTTTCCTTGATGCTGTAACCGGTCCGGCCCATATAGCCGATCACGTCGCCCGCCTTGACCTTCGAGCCGACCGCAAGCCCGGTCTTATACGGAAAATCCTTGCGCATGTGGGCATAGTAATAATACCGCTGAGAATCGAGCGACCGGATGCCGATGCGCCAGCCGCCGTACTGGTTCCAGCCCATCTCCTCGATCACGCCGCCCTCCACCGCGATAATCGGCGTGCCGACCGACCCGACCAAATCGTTGCCGAGGTGCCTGCGCGAAAACCCGTAGCCCCTGCCGGTGCCGAAATCGTCGTAATGCCCATAATAAAACCCCTTGGCAATCGGCGAAAACACTTTGACGCCGTATTTCTGCTCCCAGTGCGTGCCCTCGCCGCTCTCATTCGGCACTTCGACCTCGTAATACCCCACGAACCCGCCCAAGACCGCGTCAAACGCTTCGAGATAATAATCGTAATATTTCATCTTTTCGGTCAGCTCCGACATGGTCTTGCCTTCGTTCAGCGTGGCGGCCAGATCGTCGAGCTGTTTGTTTTTATATCCGCTGAAATTGTTTCCGTTTTTCGCCGCCAAATAGGCCAGCAGCTCGATGTAGTCCAGCTGAATCTCCTTGTCCTGCGACGCGATGTCCAGCGCGATGGCTTTTTTCATCGCCGAGGCCGGCACCTTGAAATCCACCCATTTAATAAGTTTCTTCTCGGGCGCGCTTTGCCCGATTGTACCGGGTGAACTCTGCCCTATTGTTATTTGCGAACTTGTGCTTGTCCCGTTTACGGGCACCGCCAAAAGCGTAAAAAGAACGGATATCATTAAGGTATAAACCAAACTGTTTTTAAAAAACGATTTTTCGTTGTGCATGTCAATTGAACTCCCATATGAAGACGCCGCTGTCGAAAATTTTCAAAGCAGCGGTGTCGAAATGATACAATATAGTATTTCATTTCCGATTTTGGTCAACCGTCAAAATTTTTAACAATATCCGTGACAAAAAGTTCCGTCCGCTTTTATAAAAATTTTCGCGGTCGTTTTCAATTTATTTCAGGTTGATTTCAGAATTATGACTATAATTGAATGGTTGACAAAGGACGAAGTAATCCGTTCCGAAAAACAAAATCTAAAATTATCAGAAAGGCGATTCGAATGAACTTTTCCAAATCGACCCGCATCATTACAACGGTCATTCTTTCGTTCTCGATGATTGCTCTGGCAATCGGCTGCTCTGTTGAAACCACCAAATATGCCGGACAGACGCTGACGGTTAAAGTCACTTCTTTTGACGGAACGACCGTCACCGCCGAACTCGGGGAGCTGACCGAAGCAACCGCCGACGGAATGTTAAACGGTATATCTGTACCCCAAAATTCCGTTCCGGAAACTTCCGGTATGCCGTCCGATTCAGTCCCCGCAATGACGTCGGACACGTCGGTTCCGCAGGTTCCGTCGGGCTTTGACATTCCGAGCGACGTCTCCGTCCCGGAAAACGGGAACTGGGATCCGACGCTCGGCGCAAGCGGCAATAAGCAGTTCGGAGATTATTTTACACCCGGTATACAAAGCGGCTCCTCAGCCACATTTACTTCTTCAGGTGAAACCGTTACTTTTTTGCTTACCGACGATACAGCGATCATCTCCGAAAGTTCTGGCAGCGCCGCATTCTCTTCAACGTCTGAGATCACCATCGGAACGGTACTTCAAGTTCGTTTTGACAGTGCCGGTACGGTCATTGCGGTCATTGTCAAATCAATCACCGGCAGTATATAAAAAATCGTTCCCGTTATAACGCGGAAACGATCTGTATAAAAAGAATGTTCGCCCGGGGAATATCCTCGGGCGAAAAGCGTGAAAGGAGAACAACAAAAAACTCATTTGACGGCCCGCATGATAGCCGTCGGGGCAGCGCGGGTACACGACCCCTTTGGCAGTATAATAACACAGGCTCCGTATACAAATGGTATATTTTGCGTGTAAATAACGTGTAAATCTTACACTTTTTAAAATTATTTTCCTAAATCTTTTGAAAATCATTGATTTTCCCGATTATAAAAATCAATTTTATTATCGATCATCGCGGTGGTCTCTTCCGCCCAGGAATAGCTGGTCATATACCGCCCGTCGTATAACGCGATAGCTGAAGCGTCCCCGTCCATCAATTGATAATAGTCGCAGACAAACTTTTGCGTATCCACGGCTTTTGCGTTACGCTCATCCACCAAAATATCCTCAATACCGTGTTCGGCGAGTGTCTGCCTTAGATTCATAATGGCCCGCCGCAGATAAGAGCCGATCGTATCATTGTATAATTTATCTTCCCAGAGATAACTCGTCAGCTGTTCACCGGTCATCGTGGAACCGCGCCGGTCGACCAACAGCGCAAGCAGTTCTTTAGACTTGGCGTTTTTAAAATAGATCGGGAGATCGTCGACAAATACGTCAAACTCACCAAACGTGCGGATAAAGATGGGGCTGACCGAATATTTTGCAATCGCACGGGCTGTCTCAATAGCCTTTGCCATGCGCTCTTTGCTGCACGGTTTGAGTATGTAGGCAGTCGCATTGACCCCGAACGCCTCGAGTGCATAATTGTCGTATCCGGTGGAATAGATCAATGCGGTCTCGGGGTGGAGTTTTTTGATTTTCGCGCCCAGTTCTATGCCGTTCATTACGGGCATTTCGATGTCTAAAATCGCTGCATCCGCTTGTTCTTTTGATAAAAAATCCAGACAGTCGCTCGGATCGGTAAATTTTCCGACCACCTCGATATCCGAAAACTCGCCGCAAACCATTTCGGTATGCGACAAAATCCACGGTTCGTCGTCAACAATGACCATTCTCAATTTCGACATTTATGATAGGACCATCCTTTCACAGATTTCGGGATGTTAAACACCCGTCTTAGGGATGATGATGCGCACAGACGTACCCTCTCCCGGTTTACTGTCAATCTCCAGTTTACTGTTGCTGATGGTGCGCAGGCGGTATTCTATGTTTTTCAGGCCGATGGACATCGAATTATCAATGTTCTCCGGCGTAAATCCCACGCCATTGTCGGTGACGGTAACATAAAAGAAATTTTCGTCCTCAAAAGATGACACCGTCACGGTCCCTTTGCCCGAACGTTTGCGGATACCGTGCTTGATGGCGTTTTCGACCAAGGGCTGCACCGTTAGCGGCGGTAAAGAAAAAGCAAAACTTTTGATATCGTAAATCACCTGCAGCTTATCCCCGAAACGGATCTGTTCGATGTCGGCATAGGAACGCACGTTTTCAAGTTCCTTAGACAGCGGCACCGGCTCGAAGCTGTCGATGGCTGAAATATTGGAACGCAGATAGGAAGCGAAAATCCCGGTGGTGTTATAGGCCTGCTCGGGATTGAGCTTGATCATCGATTGAATCGTCGTCAGGGTGTTATAAATAAAATGCGGCTTGATTTGACTGAGCATCAGCGTAGCATTGCTCTTGAGCAGCGCAGTCTCGGAGGCTGCGAGTTTCTTCGAGTCCTCATACATCCCGCGGATACGCAGCGCATAGAAGATAACAACATACCAGCTGAATGCCAAAAACAGATACTGACCGAGATTGCGGGTCGGGAAAATCAGCCACCCGACCAAATGCATCCCGTTCATCCCAAGTAAATACGTCACGAAAACATACAGCAGTACCGGCATCATAGTCTGCCCGTTCAACAATCCCTTACGCAAAATGATCACACCGCAAAGAATCGGAACCGCTGAAGCCAGTATCGTCGCCAAAATGATTGCAGCCCGTTCCATCGACAGAAAAGACAGAATACAGCAACCGATATAGACTACGGCAAGATAGGCGGCAGAACCATAAGATACCCATTTATTTCGATATTCACACATTCCCAAGATAAACATGGTGGTTGTATATACAAAGATAAAAGAGGATGCCACAGCAGCCATGATGATGTTTTCATATGAGGCGCTGCCGAACACCTTTTGATAGGAAGGAAACATTTCCTGCGTCATCAAAAGCCGCACGAAGAAAAACAGCGATGACAGCGGAAACCAAACCGTAAACGGCCGGTATTTGACCACCAAACGGAGAATGATAAAAATGATCGCATTGGCGATTAACATCCCCGCTATCAAAAAAGCGGCCGTCTCGTCCCAAGCGTTGTTGCTCTCAAGTATGCGGTAGGACATAATCCGCGGCGCGATATAGAGCCCGGAAAATTTACGTGTCGCCATCTCAATAACGAGCGTATTGTTTATCTTAGGATTCAAATCAAACGAAAGCACACTGTATCCGACATCGGCGACGATCGCCTCAGGGGTCTTTCCGAGTTCTCCGCTGCTGCCGACCATCAGGTCGTTGAGCCAGATCTTATAGGCAATGCACGAGTTCGGAATGCAGATCGCCAAATTCGTTTTCTTTTCAGCGGTGACTAATGTCGTTTCATAACTGCCGTAAAAAAATGATTTATCCGATTGTTCTTCATCTTCATAACTCGGTACCGTGGCATATCGGTCTTTCTCCGGGTTTTTATTTGAATCTGTGATGATGAATTTTTCATTATAAAGTTTCCAGACACCGTCTAAATAGGCGACCTCTCCGCCGTCAAAATCAATCTCGGTCAGCCCGACATAAGCGCTTTGAGGGCCGTTGTTTCCGGTAATCTGGTGGTAATTCTGACTGTACAGCATCACCAGGGTACATAAAAACAGTCCCAACGCAACAGCGGCGTAGAAGATGCGGTTGTATAATTTCGTGGAATTCCCGGTTCCGGCTATCATAAACACCGCCTTCCCGTTTTTATGTCTGCCTCTTTGTGGCATATCTGACATCAGGATAACACAAAACCCCGCGAATTTCAACCTTCCCGTTGACCGTTTTTCAATTCTGTGTTAAAATTTTCATATCGATTTCGAAGGAGATTCCATATGCCCAGATCCAACAATCAAAAACTGAAAATCCTGTATTTGATGAAGCTTTTACTGGAACGCACCGACGAAGACCACCCGCTGACAATGCAGCAGCTGCTTACGGAGCTTGAAGCCAAAGGCGTCACCGCCGAGCGTAAGAGCATCTACGACGATCTCGAGACGCTGCGGCTCTTTGGCCTCGACGTTCAGATCAGCCGCGGCAAGGCGGTCGGATACTACGTCGCTGATCGCACGTTTGAACTGCCGGAGTTAAAACTGCTGGTCGACGCAGTTCAGTCCTCCAAATTCATCACTTATAAAAAGAGCACCGAGCTGATCCAAAAAATCGAATCGCTGGCCAGTAATTCTCAAGCCCGTCAACTGCAGCGTCAGGTGTTTGTCGCCAACCGGATTAAGACGATGAACGAGAGCATCTACTATACCGTAGATGCCATCCACGCAGCCATCAACGCCGACAAAAAGATTGTGTTCAAATATTACGACTGGGACGAAAACAAGGAAAAGCGCCTGCGCCATGACGGTGCTTCCTATCACGTCAGTCCCTGGGCGCTCACCTGGGACGACGACAATTATTATATGATCGCCTATGACGGCGCCGCGGGAAAAATCAAGCATTACCGTGTCGACAAAATGCTGCGCCTGTCCGTCAGCGACGAAAAGCGCGAAGGGCAGGACGCATTTAAAAACTTTGATATGGGTGTTTATTCAAAAAAGGTATTCGGTATGTACGGCGGCCGGGACGAACAGGTCACTTTACGCTGCAAAAACCACATGTCCGGCATTATCATCGACCGATTCGGACATGATATCCCCATGTATAAAGTCGACAGCGAGCGGTTCGAGACCACTGTGCGCGTCGAAGTCAGCCCGCATTTTTTAACTTGGCTGATGAATTTCGGCACCGACGTCAAAATCATGACCCCGCAAAGCGTCATCGACGAATTCAAAGCACTCGCCCAAACCGCAATATCGCAATATGAATCATAAAGCCGGCATGATGCCGACTTTAGACGCCTTGATTTATTGTTTGGTTCTTGTTTGATCTTTCGTGCGTAAATAGTGTGGCCGCTTCGGGTCCATTGTCACATTTTTGAATAAAACTCTGATAAAATCATAAAGATTGAACGGCGCCAAAGGCGCCATATAGGGTACGCCGAAGCTGTTTAATGAAACGAGTTCTGCCAATACCCAGGTCAAAAACAAAGAAAAGCCAAAAAATCCCAGTGTACCCGTGAATAGCAAAAGTATAAACTTTAATATCCTGATTGGCTTGACCAACGTATAATCTGGAATCGAAAAAGATGCCAGCAGCGCTATTGCCCCGATGATAAGCAGCACCGGACTGAAAATCCCGGCCGATATCGCGGCTTGTCCAATCACGATTGCACCCACGATACCGATCGCAGAACCGATCTGTTTCGGAACTCTGAGCAAAGATTCCCGAATCAATTCCACAATAAATTCAATTAAAAACGCTGCGATCAATGCATTAAAGGGGACTTTTACACGCATTTCCGCAAGGGCTATGATATACGTGCTGGGTAAAACATCCGTATGAAACGATGTGATTGCGACAAATATGCTTGAAGCCGTAAAAGCGATCATAAAAGAAATATACCGCAGCATCCTGGCAAAAAACCCGAAAAATTTGTTGTCATACCGATCGTCACAGGAATAAAAAAACTCCACAAAAGTTTTCGGGGCCAGCAAAGCAAGCCCGCTGCCCTCTACCAACACCAGAACTTTCCCTTCGAGAAGAGAATGCAGCGCCATATCGGAGCGTTCGACCAGCCCGACGTTGGGGAACAGCTCCGTTTTTTTATTCAATAAAAACGCCTGAAGTTCCCCGGATTCACCGATACCGTCGATGTCAATGGCCTGTATCCTTTTTTGAATCTCTGTAACCACGGTATCATTTGCGATATCTTCAATATAGACAACAGCGACTTGTGTCTTTGTCCTTACCCCCACTTTATATTTTTCAATTTTTGTGTTTTTGTCCTTCAGCCGATATCGTAACAAAGAGATATTCACATCGAGATTTTCGGTAAAACAATCCTGCGGCCCGCGCAGCGTATAGTTTAAATTAGGCGTTGCAACCGATCTGTGTTCCACTTTTTTAAAGTTGGCCACAATATAGTCCGTACCCGTAGAAAAAAGGATGACAACCATCCCGGAAAGAATAAATTCTTCGATTTTATCGATATCCGATTCTATCTTGCAGTCATCGGCAAAAATAATATCGTCTACCGCCATATGTGCGTTGATTGATTTTTTATTCAAAGAACCGTACAGCATAAGCGGCTTTATCACGTTTTCGGTCACCGCAGCTCTGTCGGTCAGTTGATTGATATAAAACAATTTGACGATTCCGTTATGGAACGGAATCGATCTTTCTGTAAAATCAGAATGATTCGATCTTAACGCTGCGGCCGTTATTCCGACATCAAATGAATCCGCCATATTTTTTTCTCCTTCATTTTTGCTCGTCTGTTTCATAATCCATCACCCCGTTTTTATTTAAGACAACAGTGACATCAACACTATAAGTCACTTTCTCAAATTCATTCTGCCAATCCATTTCATCAAACTGTGAAGGATATTTTATCCGGAATATATCGTCAAATTGAAGATAATCGCATTGAAAAGTCTTTTGCGCCTGACCGACGGCATCAATGAGTCCTGTTTTCAGCATCTCCGTAAGGCTTCTCGTTAAATTTGCGTTATCAGTTTGCGTAAAAAGATAGGGCGTTTTTTCATCGCCGTACATCAGCTTTGCTTCAAAATCAAACGCCATATCAAAGTTGATTTCTCCGTTCTCATATGAGGGTTTAATCTTTTTTTTCTTTAAAATCACTTCAATCGTAAATTGATTCGTCTTATAAGATAACACATAATCAAATCCAGGCTTGTCCGCTTTTATAAACACCACGCTCTTCGCTTCTTCCACGGGTATAAAACCGACGATTGTGGAATCGTTAACCACGGAATACCCTTTCAACGAAATATTCTGATCCTGCAGACCGATGCATGAAATTAAAATGCCCGTATATTCAGCTGAGAGGTTTTCCAATAATCTTGTCGTTGTTCTCGTAAAGGTCTCGCCGTTTTCCTCAAGAGATTTCAACACTTTTTCCGTATAAAATCCCACGGACACATTATTTTGATTACAGATTTGAAACAAGTTTTCGGGATCCTCCTGCGTAATGACTGTTATCGTTTTTTTCCTGTACGCCTCATCCGCTCTAAGGCGGTTTAAATATTCCACCAGATGTTCTTTTGCGAAATTTTCCGTTAAAATTAATGCTCTTACCGCGCTCAAATGAACTTCGTTATCCAACTGTCTGTCCATATTTTCTCTGGCTTCGGTTATCGTTTTCCCATGACTTGTGACAGTGATATATTTATTACTCCCTCCGCTTTTATTCTCCGAATTACTGCTGCCCTCGATATTGGCAATTTCCACATAAAAATAAAACTCATCGCCCTTTTTATCAAGAGCAACCGCCGTAAAAATCGATTTCTCGTTAATATCCTTGAAGTCTCCGGCACAACCCGATAAAAACACAGAGAGCATGAGTATAACGACAAGAACACAAAGTGCTTTTCGCGCTTTTTTCATTGCTCTGCCCTCTTCCTTGAATGTTTTTGCGTCCGTTTTTTATTTTTCGCCAATATCAATATAACCAAGGGAATCAAAAAGCAAGAAATAATAATCGGATAAAACATAAAGCTCTCGTATGTTTTACTGATATTTTTAAGACTCGAAGTGGCCAAGCACACGACAAAGAAAAGGATACCGACCGCAGTCACGACAAAAAGGCGTTTCACTTTTGAAAAAATCCTGCAGACATATTCCACAACGGCACAGAAAATAATGATCATTCCGCTGAATAAGCTCGTCAAACCGAAAGTGAGATAAAATATATCCAACCTTTCAATCACAGGGGCTTCGGTTATCTTTAGCGCTTCAATAAAAGAATCATTCAATAAAATAGTATTGTTTATCCCCAAATTCATGATTGTACTCTCCACAACCAGAACATAAAAAAAGCCGATAAACAGCAATGAAAAAAAGGCTTTTACGGGGGCCTTCTTGTTTTTATCCGTGAACGGTATAATCAGCAGCACCTCCAACCCGCCGAAAGGAATAATCAGATCCTTCATTGTGTTTGCATACTCTTTTACATCAGACGGATTAAAAAGGGGTAATATGTTATACGGATCTCCATCAACAATCATGAAGACACAGATCGTCAGCGTTATCACCAAAAAGGATATCCCATAAATCTCAAATATCCTTGCAATACTTGTGATGCCTTTATACGACACGCAGGCAAACAGAACAAGTCCCAAAAACATTAAGATGTATTTAGGCGTTTTGGGTAAAAAGTTGGACGCCAAAACACCGATCATCTTATATTGCAAATAAACGCCGATCATTAAAAAATAACCAATAAAATAAACAGCGATCACATAAGCGAAAAACTTTCCGATCACTTCCTGACTGTAGTCAAAAAACACTTTCCCCAAAAACATGTTGTTTAATTTCGCAATCATTACAGCAGAAATGCCGAACAGAACAGAAGTGAACAAGATCGGTATCCAACTGCTCCTGCCCGCTGTCTGCGCCATCATTTCGGGAATATCAATTGTCGTATACGAGGTAAGCGTCATAAAAATGATAAAAAACATCTGCCTGTTTGTGATACTGTTTGTTATAAGTTCACCCCCGTTTCAGTGGCTTGTTATACTTTTCCCGTTTTTCAATCATATTATGTCGTAAACCGCAATATTAAAGCTTATTTTCCAACAAAAAGTCCCGGCTTTAAAGACCGGGACTTTTAATTTAAATACCTCTCCCGCAGCCCTTATTCCTGCGCCGATTGAATTCTCAGCCCGCCGCTGACCGTATCAATATCGAATGCCGCCGCACCGTCGCCGCTGATAAATTTATTGCCGTTCATCACAACGCTTAATTCACAATTCATGCTGCCCGACACGGTGTTATATTCCAGCGTAAAACCGCTGTCGGAGGGCAGTTTCAGCGTAATACTGCCCGAAATCGTATCGATTTTCAAGTCGTCGGGGCAATTTGCAAACTCCATCCCTACCGCGCCGGAAGTCGTATCAATATCGGCAGTTTCTGCATAAACCGCACCGTCGGTAAAGACCTCGCCCGAGATTGAATTGGTATTGAGCTTTCCGATATTTCCGGCAAAAGACATCGCGCCGGAAGTGGTGTCCACTTTTGTCTCCTGCGCTATCCCGCGGCTGTCGATGCGTACCACCCCCGAAACCGTGTTAACGCTCATCCGGACATAGCTGCCCGAAAACCGTACTTCGCCGGAAGTCGTGTCCA